>CAVCKM010000043.1:0-13955 GCA_963602765.1 Alistipes putredinis
GATGGTCTTTGGATAGTTTCACTTCTGTGCTGCCACGGAAAATATCCGTTGAGCCCGTATTTGTTAATTGTGAATTAACTCCATCCTTCCGTACTTCATCTCCTTGCCTTCGGCATCATACTGTTTGCGCTTGCCTGTGGGAGGTTCCGTCAGTGTGATTCGCACCACGGCAGTACGGCCCAGAGAACGCGCTATGCTCTGGTCGAAGGCTGACATGTGCTGGGGGAGAAAACGTTGGGAGACGAGTCGCAGGCCGTGTATCTTCTCTTCGTCGTCTGTCACCACCTCTGCCCTGCCGAATGCGATGGCTGATTTATACTGCAGCGTAAAGCTTCCGTCCAGCGGCCCAACGGTTGGTTGACAGCGTGTTACAGCCGACAGGCATACCTCGGGATGCGCCTTTATCGCATCCAGTTTCTTGCCCTCCAGGGCACAGTGGAAATACCAGTTCACGTCGTCGTCAGAAGCAAGCGACAAGGGTACGCCATACGCCTTTCCCTCTGCATCGATAAAACTCACTGTAATGTAAGCAGCCTTGTGCATCAGTTCCAATGCCCACTGGCTGTCCATAGCTCTTGATTCTTTTCTCATACTATAGTTTGCAAATAAAAGGCTCATTATAAGCCATTTCTGCGGCAAAATTACACTTTTTCGAGGATAAAAACAAAGAATCACTACACTTTTTTCGAGGATACAAGCAAAGAAAAACCACATTTTTTCGAGGATAAGCAAAACGTGAGGACTGGTAGCCCTATCACTATTTTGAAGAAAAATTGCTCTTTTGCACAATATCTATAGCGAGCGCACGTTATTAATTACGTGCGTACACGCAGTGCGCCGTTAAAAAACACAAGAGATTTACACTATGATTGAATACATCAAAGGCGAACTCGCCGACATCACCCCGACACAGGCCGTCGTAGAGGCACACGGCGTAGGGTACGCCATGAACATATCGCTCAATACGTACACTGCCATACAGGGAAAGAAGGACGTGAAACTGTACGTGCACGAAGTGCTGCTCACCGGCGGACGCGACGACTCGTACACCCTCTACGGCTTCATCTCCAAGCAGGAGCGCGAACTCTACCGCATGCTCATCAGCGTCAGCGGCGTGGGCGGCAATACGGCTCGAATGATACTGAGCGCCACGTCGCCAACGGAACTGGTGAACATCATCTCCACCGGCGACGAGAAGATGCTCAAGAGCGTCAAGGGCATCGGGCTGAAGACGGCACAGCGCATCATCGTCGATTTGCGCGACAAGATGGCGGCGAGCGGCATCATACAGGACTTCGCTTCCGCCGCAGGAGCACAGCAGGCAGGCTCTGCCGTCAATAGCGAAGTGAAGGAGGAGGCCGTAGGAGCACTGACCATGCTCGGCTTCTCCCCTGCCCCGTCGGCAAAGGTGGTGACGGAGATTCTTCAGGGCACGCCAAATATGCCCGTGGAACAAGTTATCAAACAGGCACTCAAACTCATCAAATAAGGCTCGAAGCCAAACTAACGCCCACCAGCTCAGAACCACACTTTGCGCAACATACGCTTCGACATAACAAAGGTCGTCATGACCATGGCCATCGCCCTCGTGCTACCACTATTTTTCGGCAGCGCGGGGGCGGTGGACGTTGTTGTGCAGGAGGACTCCATACCCGACTCACTACTCCACCCACGCTGGAAAATACAACGCACCACACCCGTCACATACAACGACATGAGCCAAGGCAGCACCGACCTCAAGCGTCCGGAGAACATCAAGCAGGAGGTGGAGTACAACGACTCGCTGAACCGCTACGTCCTCGGCACACGCATGGGCAAGACGTGGCTCGCCGCACCCATCATGATGGACCAGCAGGAGTATCTGAAGTGGACAGAACGCGGACTCATGCGCGACTATTTCCGCGAGAAAAACTCCGAGATTTACCAGAAGAAGGGCAAGGAGAAGTTCGACTTCACCGACATGCACTTCAGCCTCGGACCGGCAGAGAAGATCTTCGGCCCAGGCGGCATCCGCGTACGCACTCTCGGATCGGCGGAACTGAAGCTTGGTGCCACGCTGAAGAGCGTCGACAACCCCTCGCTGCCCATACGCAACCGCAACACGACGAGCATCGACTTCGACGAGAAGATAAACCTCAACGTCACGGGTAGCATCGGCGACAAGATGAAGTGGAACCTCAACTACAACACGGACGCAACCTTCGACTTCGACGCACAGAACATGAAGCTGCGCTACGACGGCAAGGAGGACGAGATAATAAAGCTCGTCGAGGCGGGCAACGTCACCTTCCCCTCCAACTCGTCGCTCATACCGGGAGCATCGTCGCTCTTCGGCATCAGGACGGACATGCAGTTCGGACGACTGAAACTGCAGACGGTGTTCTCACAGAAGACATCGTCGTCAACGAGCGTATCCACAAACGGCGGTGCACAGACATCGGCATTCGACATCTCTGCGGCAAACTACGAGGAGAACCGACACTTCTTCCTCGACACGTACTTCCGCAACAACTACGACCGTTGGATGGCCACCCAGCAGGAGTATCTGAAGTGGACAGAACGCGGACTCATGCGCGACTATTTCCGCGAGAAAAACTCCGAGATTTACCAGAAGAAGGGCAAGGAGAAGTTCGACTTCACCGACATGCACTTCAGCCTCGGACCGGCAGAGAAGATCTTCGGCCCAGGCGGCATCCGCGTACGCACTCTCGGATCGGCGGAACTGAAGCTTGGTGCCACGCTGAAGAGCGTCGACAACCCCTCGCTGCCCATACGCAACCGCAACACGACGAGCATCGACTTCGACGAGAAGATAAACCTCAACGTCACGGGTAGCATCGGCGACAAGATGAAGTGGAACCTCAACTACAACACGGACGCAACCTTCGACTTCGACGCACAGAACATGAAGCTGCGCTACGACGGCAAGGAGGACGAGATAATAAAGCTCGTCGAGGCGGGCAACGTCACCTTCCCCTCCAACTCGTCGCTCATACCGGGAGCATCGTCGCTCTTCGGCATCAGGACGGACATGCAGTTCGGACGACTGAAACTGCAGACGGTGTTCTCACAGAAGACATCGTCGTCAACGAGCGTATCCACAAACGGCGGTGCACAGACATCGGCATTCGACATCTCTGCGGCAAACTACGAGGAGAACCGACACTTCTTCCTCGACACGTACTTCCGCAACAACTACGACCGTTGGATGGCCACCCTGCCGACGGCACGCACGGGCATCACCATCAACCGAGTGGAAATCTGGGTGACCAACAAACGCGGACAGACCAGCAACACTCGCGACATCGTGGCTTTCCCCGCATTGGGCGAGAGCACCAGCGGCACAACGCCGCCAAGCAACGCCGCCAACAGCCTGCACTCATCACTCAACGGGGCCTACAGCGCAGCACGAACCATCGACCAGGTGACGCAGACCCTCGAGGGACAAACCGTCGACGGCATCACGATGGAAGGCGGCAAGACTTACGAGAAGATTGAGAAGGCACGACTGCTCACGTCGTCGGAATACACGCTGAACACAGCCATGGGCTACGTCTCGCTGAAGACACAGCTGCAGTCGGACCAAGTCCTCGCCATAGCCTACGAATACACCTCGGGCGGCGTGACGTACCAGGTGGGCGAATTCTCTGCCGACAACAACGACGTCAGCAAGGCTCTCTTCGTCAAGTCGCTGAAGAATACGGACAACAACCCCCAGCAGCCCAACTGGCAGCTGATGATGAAGAACGTCTACTACCTCGCCTCGTCAGTCAAGAAGGACAATTTCCGTCTGGACGTGAAGTACAAGAGCGACACGGTGGGCGTGTACACGACGTACCTCCCGATTCCCGAGAAGGACATAAAAGAGAAACCACTGCTGCGGCTCATCGGTGCTGACCGACTGGACAATAACAACAACACACGCACCGACGGATATTTCGACTATGTCGAGGGCTACACCGTCAGCAATGGACGTGTGTTCTTGCCTAAGGCAGAGCCGTTCGGACGCGGACTGCAGACAGAGCTGCGCAAATACATTAACAACGAAGACTCCATCAGCAAGTACACCTTCACCGAACTGTACGACAACACCAAGACGGTGGCAAAACAGATTGCCGAGAAGAACAAATTCAAGCTCGTCGGCAAATACAAAGGCTCCAACGCAAACGTCATCTCGCTCGGTTCGAGCAACGTGCCGCAGGGCAGCGTCACCGTGACGGCAGGCTCGCAAACCCTCAAAGAAGGCACCGACTACACCGTGGACTACTCCGCCGGAGAGGTGACCATCCTCAACCAAAGCATCATCGATGCCGGCACGGCTATCAACGTATCGTCCGAAAGCCAGTCGGACTATGGCATGCAGCGCAAGACGCTCTTCGGACTGAACTGGGAGTACGACTTCTCAAAGAACTTCCAGATTAGCGGTACGCTACAGCACCTCAACGAGCAAAGCCTCACCACGAAGGTGGCAATGGGAGCAGAACCCATGAGCAACACCATCGTGGGCTTCAACCTGCACTGGAAGCAGGAGAGCCAATGGCTCACGAACCTGCTCAACAAGATACCGCTGCTGCACCTCAAGGAGCCGTCAAACATACAGTTCAACGCAGAGTTTGCAAAACTCTTCTCAAGCATAGCATCCGGCACGCAGGACAACGCGTCGTACATCGACGACTTCGAGAGCGCAACGTCAAACATCAGCCTGCTCACGCCGACATCATGGCAGTTGTCAAGTGTACCACAACAACCAAATAAAACATACAGCAAGTCGGACCTCTCGTCAGGCTACCACCGCGCACGTCTTGCATGGTACACCATCGACCCGCTCTTCACACGCCGCTCCTCCAGTCTGACTCCAAGCTACATCAAGGGCGACCTGGACCTGCTCTCCAACCACTACGTCCGCGAGGTGTACATCAACGAGCTGTACCCCAACCGCGACGTCACCTCGTACAGCGGAACGTCCTCCACGCTGTCCATCATGAACCTCGCCTACTACCCCGACGAGCGCGGACCGTACAACTTCTCTACAGACCTCACCGCACAGGGCAAACTGGCACAGCCAAAACAGTCGTGGGGAGGAATGATGCGTAAGCTCGACACCAACGACTTCGAGCAGGCAAACATCGAATACGTGGAGTTCTGGATGATGGACCCCTTCATCTATACACGCCAGAACGGCACGTCGCAGAAGCACGCAGGAAAACTGGTCATCAACCTCGGCGAGGTGTCGGAGGACGTACTGCTCGACGGCAAGAAGTTCTACGAAAGCGGCATGCCCGTGACGGACGCCGAAGCTGGCAACGTCACCACCACACAGTGGGGCAAGGTGCCCGTACAGAACACCATCACCTACGCCTTCGCCACATCGGAGGGAGCACGCGCCAAACAGGACGTGGGCTTCAACGGCCTCAACGACGAGGAGGAGCAGCAGTGGCCGCAATACCAGAACTTCCTCAACTACGTCAAGACCAATGTCACCTCCGCAGAAGCCAGAGACTCTATCCTCAACGACCCCGCAGGAGACGATTACCACTATTTCCGCGGTTCTGACTGGGACGAACGCCGCACAGGCATCCTGGACCGTTACAAATACATCAACAACCCGCAGGGCAACTCCCCCGACTCCAACTCTCGCACCGAAGACTACGACACCTCGTACAAGACAACGCCCGACGTGGAGGACATCAACCAGGACTACACCCTCAACGAGTACGAGAAATACTACGAATATACCGTAGCCATCAACCCCGACAGCATGCAGGTGGGGAGCAACTACATCGTGGACCAACGCACCGTGTCCCCCACCCTGCGCAACGGTACGCAGGAGGAAGTGCGCTGGTACCAGTTCCGCGTGCCTATCAGACAAGGCAAGTCCGTCGGAGGCATCTCGGACATCTCGTCAATACGCTTCATGCGTGTCTACATGACAGACTTCGAAGAACCCACCGTACTGCGTCTGGCAAGCCTCGACCTCGTACGCGGCGACTGGCGCATCTACGACCAGACCATCTCCGGAGCATCAGCCAACCCGACAGCCACGTTCACGGCTTCGTCCATCTCCATCGAGGAGAACAGCGACAAGAAACCCGTCAACTACATACTGCCGCCGGGCATCTCGCGCGTCACGGACCCGACGCAGCCTCAGCTGACCGAGAACAACGAGGAGGCAATGCGCATCGACGTGAGCAACATGGCAGCAAACGACGCCGTTGCCGTCTACAAGAACACCAGCTACGACATGCGCCACTACAACCAGCTGCAGATGTTCGTACACGCCAACACTACGCAGACGAACACCACACAACTGGCAAACAACGAACTGGCACTCTTCGTCAGACTCGGCTCGGACTACAACACCAACTACTACGAATACCAGATTCCACTGAAGCTTACCCCGGAGGGACAGTACGACATGAACTCCACCACGGACAAACGCATCGTCTGGCCAGAGGAAAACATGCTCAACCTCACCCTCTCCAAACTCACCGCACTGAAGAAGCAGCGCAACAAGATGAGGGCACAGGGACAGGCTTCGTACTCCACCATATACACCCTCACCGACTCGGACAACCCCAAGAACAAGATGAGCATACTTGGCAACCCGACGCTGGGCGAAGTACGCACCATCATGATTGGCGTGAAGAACATCTCAAACGCCACAAAGGACGGTGAGGTATGGGTCAACGAACTGAGACTGCTCGAACCTGCCAGCGAAGGCGGTTGGGCTGCAGCGGCTGACATCAACGTGCAGCTCTCTGACCTCGGCTCCGTCTCCGCCTCCGGCAAATACGTCAGCGACGGCTTCGGCAGTCTGGAGCAGAAAGTGATGGAACGCTCCACGGACAAGTACGGCACGTACAGCGTCACGACAAACCTCGAACTGGGCAAGTTCTTCCCAGCCAAAGCCAAGGTGTCGGCACCGTTCTACTACAGCGTGACAAAGTCAAAGACTTCGCCAAAGTACAACCCTCTCGACACGGACATGCTGCTGGACGACGCTCTTGAATCGGCCGCTACCAAGCAGGAGAAGGACTCCATCGAAAGCATCGCCGTCATTAATACCGTCAGCCGCAACCTCTCGCTCTCAAACGTGAACTTCGGCATCGCCACGAAGAAGCACCCCATGCCGTACGACCCGGCTAACTTCACATTCTCCTACAGCCACTCGCACCAGCATACGGACGGAGAGACAACGGTATTCGAAAACACGGACAACTGGCGCGGGGCCGTCAACTACGCATGGTCGCCGGTGTACAAGCCGCTCTCGCCGTTCAAGAAGTCCATCAAGTCAAAGTCGAAGTATTTTGACATTCTGAAGAACATCGACCTGAACTGGCTGCCGCAAAGCATCTCCGCCGGAACGGAGATGACGCGCTACGCCCACGAACTGCAAGAACGCGACCTCGGCACGGAGAACAACGCCGAGCTGCCCGTCAACTATGACTCGCAGTTCCGCTGGAACCGTGAGTTCGCCATACGCTGGGACCTCACCAAAAACCTGCGCCTCAACTTCCAAAGCTCCACCGAGGCGGAGATAGAGGAAAACTGGCCCAAGGACCGCGCCCTCTACGCCTCGGATTACGAAGCCTACAAGGACTCGCTCAACTCATGGCAGAGCATCAAGCACATGGGTAAGCCGCTCGACTACAACCAGACCTTCACGGGGTCGTACAAACTGCCGCTAAACCTCATACCCGTGCTCAACTGGCTCAACGCCGACGCTTCATACAACGCCACATACCACTGGGCACGAGGCACAACAGAGGAGGACGGCTCTACCCTGGGCAACACCATCACCAACAACCGCACGTACAACCTGAACGGCAAGCTGGACATGGTGAAACTCTACAACCAGGTGCCATTCCTCAAAAAGGTCAACGAACTCTTCAGCAAGAGACAGGTCTACACGCCAAAGAAGAAAAAGACTGTAGTGGCAAAAGACTCTGACAAGGACAAGAAGGACAAGAAGGACGAAAAGAAAGCGCCGACCTTCGCTGACCGTGCAAAGAAGAATGCCTTCGTACGCGAGATGACGCTGGTTCCCGACACCGCCATCACCGTCACGCACGGAAAGAAGACAAAGCGCCTCAACATCACCGCACGCACCGAGGACGGCAAACTGATTCCGCTGAAGATAAAGAAGCTCGACGAGAACAAGATACGCATCGTCAACAAGGGCGACTCCACCATGAAGGTGAAGCTGCAAGTCGTAGCACTCGAACCGCTGGACGACAAACCGTGGTACAAGGTGGCACAACACGCAGCACGCTTCGCCATGATGGTGCGCAACATCTCCGTCTCCTACCGCAACCAGTACGCCATGACGCTCCCAGGCTTCATGCCGAACGCCGGCGACCTCTTCGGACAGCGTACAGGCGGACAGACGATGGCACCGGGTCTGGCGTTCGCCTTCGGACTGACGGGCGACGACTTCATCAACAAGGCACAGGCAAACAACTGGCTGCTCAACAACGACTCCATCGCCACGCCGGCCACATCTACCTCTGTCAAGGACCTTCAAGTGAAGATGACCCTCGAGCCTATACGCGACCTGAAGATTGACCTCAACATGACGCACTCGGAGACTAAGGCGAAGTCCATACAGTACATGTACGCCGGGATGCCGACGACGCAAAGCGGTTCGTTCACCATGACGACCATCAGTCTCGGGTCGGCATTCGAGGGAATAGGCAGTGCCGACAACGGCTATCACTCTGCCTCCTTCGAGAAGTTCTGCAATTCGCTCGCCGGCTACCAGGCACGTCTGCAGGCACGCTACGAAGGGGCCGTCTACCCTACCGGCACAACATACGCCGGTGCGAAATACGATGCGGCGAAGACACCCGTCAACCAGTACAGCGCCGACGTCATGGTGCCGGCATTCCTCAACGCATACACAGGCTACAGCGGAACGGACATCTTCCCCACCATAGCCAGCATGCTACCCAACTGGACCATCAAGTACAGCGGACTGACAAAACTGCCGTGGATTCGCGACCACTTCAAGAGCGTCAACATCAACCACTCCTACAAGAGTATCTACGCCGTAGGCTCCTACAGCTCGTACGCCACATACAAGGAGTTCATGGGCGAGGGACTCGGCTTTACCACAAATGCCACAACGGGCGACCCGACGCCAAGCTCCATGTTCAACGTCTCCACGGTGAGCATCAACGAGGCGTTCTCACCACTGCTCGGCATCGATGTGACACTGCCGAACAACATGACCTTCAAGGCTGAGTACCGCACCACACGCGTGCTGAGCCTGTCGATGACCAGCATACAGCTCAACGAGACGACATCAAAGGACTGGGTATTCGGATTTGGATACAAGATTAACGACTTCCGCTTCTGGAGAGGACGCGGCCTCGTGGCACGCAGCAACAAGTCTACCAAGCAAGGCAACGGGACAAACAACAATAATAACAATAACAACAACAAAACGACAACAAACAGCAAAACGACAAAGAAAGGCTTCGCCCACGACCTCAACCTCCGTCTGGACCTGAGCTACCGTCAGCAGGCTGCCATCACACGAGACATCGCCACGGTGATGTCCTCCGCCACATCGGGCAACACGGCGTTCAAACTTGCCTTCTCGGCAGAGTACGCCATATCCCGACTGCTCTCCATGAGCTTCTACTACGACCGCCAGAGCAACACACCGCTGCTCTCGTCAAGCAGCTACCCGACGGTGACGCAGGACTTCGGTCTGAGCATGAAGTTCTCGCTGACACGATAAAGCGGCGAAGCACCAATACGAATAGTACGCAAACAGTATTTAAACATTCAACCAATACACATAAATGACTTACAAGTACGATTTTCTCATCATCGGCTCTGGTGTAGCCGGTATGAGCTACGCTCTCAAAATTGCAAGAGCCAAGAAAGGCAAAGTATGCCTCATCTGCAAGACCACACTGGACGAAGCCAACACTTACTTCGCACAGGGCGGCGTAGCGTCAGTAACGAACCCCATCGTCGACAACTTCGAGAAGCACATCGAAGACACCATGATTGCCGGCGACTACATCTCCGACCCTGCCGCCGTAGAGCAGGTGGTGCGCATGGCACCATCGCAGATTAAGGAACTCGTCCAGTGGGGCGTCAACTTCGACAAGAAGGAAGACGGTCTCTTCGACCTCCACCGCGAGGGAGGTCACTCCGAATTCCGCATACTGCACCACGCTGACGACACGGGTGCCGAGATACAGCGCGGACTCATCGAGGCCGTGCGCAGCACCCCCGAGATAGACGTCAAGGAAAACCACTTCGCCGTAGAGATTATCACGCAGCACCACCTCGGATACGAAGTGACACGCCGCACTCCTGACATCGAGTGCTACGGCGCATACGTCCTCAACCCCGAGACACAGAAGGTGGACACCTACCTGAGTAAAGTCACCGTCATGTGCACAGGCGGCTGCGGTGCCGTATACCAAACGACAACCAACCCCGTCATCGCCACTGGCGACGGCGAGGCCATGGTATACCGCGCCAAGGGCACAGTGGCTGACATGGAGTTCGTGCAGTTCCACCCCACGGCACTCTACCACCCGGGAGAGACACACCCTGCATACCTCATCACGGAGGCAATGCGCGGATACGGCGGCATATTGAAGCTGCCTAACGGAGAGACGTTCATGGAGAACTACGACCCGCGCCTCTCTCTGGCACCGCGCGACATCGTGGCACGCGCCATCGACAAGGAGATGAAAAAGCACGGCCTCGACCACGTCTGCCTCGATGTCACACACAAAGACCCCGAGGAGACGAAGAAGCACTTCCCCAACATCTACCAGAAGTGCCTATCCATCGGCATCGACATCACAAAGGAGTACATCCCCGTACGCCCGGCAGCACACTACATGTGCGGCGGCATCAAGGTAGACCTCAACGGTTGCTCGTCCATCAAGCGCCTCTACGCCCTCGGTGAGTGCTCTTGCACAGGTCTGCACGGCGGCAACCGTCTCGCCTCCAACTCGCTCATCGAAGCCGTAGTATATGCCGAGACAGCCGCACGCCACTCCCTCGACCACATCGACGAATACGAGTTCAACGACCTCGTGCCTGCATGGAACGACGAAGGTACTCTCTCCAACGAAGAGAAGGTGCTCATCACACAGAGCGTACACGAGGTGGGCACCATCATGGCAAACTACGTCGGCATCGTCCGCTCCGACCTGCGCCTGCACCGTGCATGGGTTCGCCTCGACACGCTCTACGAGGAGACAGAGGCTCTCTTCAAACGCGTACACGCCAGCAAGGACATCTGCGAACTGCGCAACATGATCAACGTCGGTTACCTCATCACCCGTTGGGCCATCGAGCGCAAGGAATGTCGCGGTCTGCACTTCACCACCGACTACCCTCTCCACGCTTATGACAAGAAGTAAAGTCTGCGCTCTACTGATTGCCCTCTGCGCTGCAAACATCTTCGTTACCGCCCAAGACCAACTGGACGGTAACGAAGTGAGCCAGGCCGTCAGCAGTACAGCATACGCAGGAACTAACGAGAACAGCGAGCCAATAGAGACTGATGCACTGGCAGCAGACTCTGTCGAAGCTGACTCCACGGAAACAGCACTCCCATGGCCGCAGTCGCTACAGACACGTCTCGACTCCATCATCGCCAAGAGTTCCCTGCTTAAGACCTCGCACGTCGGACTGTACGTCTACGACCTCACCGCCGACTCTGCCCTCTACGCCCTGGACTCCAAGCAGACCATGCGCCCGGCTTCCACGATGAAACTGTTCACCGCCATCACGGCACTCGACAAGCTCGGGGGAGCATACCTCTACAAGACGCAACTGGCGTACACCGGCTCCGTCACGGACTCCGTACGCACGCTGCACGGAGACCTCTACTGCATCGGCGGCATGGACCCCAAGTTCGGCAAGGACGACATGCGCGCCTTCGCCGCCAGCGTCAAGGAACTGGGCGTGGACACCATACGCGGCACGCTCTACGCCGACCGCTCCATGAAGGACGACAAGATATACGGCGAAGGGTGGTGCTGGGACGATGACAACTCCATGCTCTCGCCGCTCGTCTATGCACGCAAGGACAACTTCATGGAACGCTTTGCCGACGCTCTCGCCGACGCCGGCATCACCGTCGTTGGCGAGACTGCTGTGAGGACGGCACCCGGCAATGCCTCGCGCCTCTGCGAACGGACGCATACCATAGAGCAGATTCTGCTGCCCATGCTGAAGGAGAGCAACAACCTCTACGCCGAGAGCATGTTCTACCAGATAGGACTGACGCAGGGCAAACCGTCAACCATGCGCAAGGCAAGACGCGTCATCGAAACGCTCATGAACAAGACGGCCGTAAAGCAAGCACCGCACCGCATAGCCGACGGTTCGGGACTGTCGCTCTACAACTACGTCTCTGCCGAAATGGAGGTGGCGTTCCTGCGCTACGCCCACGCCAACTCCAACATCTATCCGTATCTCTACTCCGCCCTACCCATTGCCGGCAAGGACGGCACGCTGAAGAAACGTATGGTGGGCACCGTAGCAGCAGGCAACGTGAGAGCAAAGACGGGCACGCTGACAGGGGTCATCACCTTGGCTGGCTACTGCACCGCAAGCAACGGCCACGAACTGGCGTTCGCCATACTGAACAACGGCGTCATGCACGACAACAATGCACGCAACTTCCAAAACAAGATTTGCGTGGCACTGTGCAGGTAATTCATAATGCAAAATTCATAATGAACATTTCATAATGCAACGAGTAATAATTCCACAAGACCTTGAGGCGGAACTCTCCGCTGCTATCAACGACTGCGAGCACGACAGAATCTTCGTGCTCACGGACACTACAACAAAAGAGAAATGCTGGCCCGTAGTGGAAGGCTATCCTTGCCTCTCCACGGCACAACTGATAACCATCGGTGCCACGGACGTAGAGAAGACCCTCGACTCCGTAGCACACGTATGGGAGTCGCTGCAAAAGGGCGGTGCCACACGCCACTCGCTGATGATAAACCTCGGTGGCGGCATGGTGACAGACCTCGGCGGGTTCGCTGCCAGCACCTTCAAGCGCGGCATCAACTTCATCAACATCCCCACCACCCTACTCTCCCTCGTCGATGCCAGCGTAGGCGGAAAGACGGGCTTCAACTTCGGCGGACTGAAGAACGAAATCGGTGTCTTCAACGACTCAAAATACGTGTTCCTCTGCACGGAGTTCCTCAAGACCCTCGACGATGCCAACCTCCGTTCCGGCTACGCCGAGATGCTGAAGCACGGCCTCATCAACTCTGCACCGGAGGGTGGCAAGGACGGCAAGATGTGGAGCGAACTGGTGAACTTCGACATCACCCGTCCCGACCTGCAGCAACTGCAGCGCATGGTGGCGGAGTCCGTCGCCGTAAAAGAGCGCGTCGTCGTCGAAGACCCGCACGAACACGGCATCCGCAAGGCACTTAACCTGGGCCACACCGCCGGCCACGCCTTCGAGTCGTGGGCCATGCGCCACGGCCACCCCATCCTGCACGGCTACGCCGTAGCCTTCGGACTCATCCCAGAGCTATACCTCGCCGTCACGAAGACAGGATTCCCCACGGAAGTGATGCGCCAAGCCGTCACATATATAAAAGAGGTATACGGCACCCTGCCCTTCACCTGCGACGACTACCCCGAACTGCTCGAACTGATGACGCACGACAAGAAGAACATTGCCGGCATCATCAACTTCACCCTCCTCGGCGGCATCGGCGACATCATCATCAACCAGACTGCCACGAAAAAGGAAATAGAAGAAGCCCTCGACTTCATGCGCGAGGGACTGTAGACACGCCGGAAAGTCCCGTCAAAAAAAATGCCAACAAAAAAATCCCCTTCCTTTGCACTGTCATCGTGCAGAAGAAGGGGATTTCTCTACAGGAAGTTTCATTGGCGCAACGATGCCAAAGTAACAGCATCTGCTTTCTCCACATCTA
>CAVCKM010000044.1:0-14439 GCA_963602765.1 Alistipes putredinis
ACCTGTCTTTCATAGAAAACAACGGCATGGCATACGGCATGTCGTTCATTCCGAAGTATGCCTTGAGTATATTTCGGGCAGTGGCTTGCATTGCTTTAATTTGGTATATATATAAGCAGATTGTGGCAGGGGCAAGGCTTAGATGGGTTGTGCTGCTGTCCATGTTGCTTGCAGGTGCTTTTGGCAACCTTATAGACTGCATGTTTTATGGTATGATATTTACCGAGTCAACGCCATGGATGCCTGCTCAGTTTGTTGACTTCGGAACGGGATATTCGTCGTTCCTGACGGGTAAGGTGGTAGACATGTTCTACTTCCCGCTTATCGTGACGCAGTATCCAAGCTGGTTCCCGATTTATGGTGGACAGCCATTCATATTTTTCTCTCCTGTATTTAACTTTGCCGATGCTTGCGTCTCTGTAAGTGTTGTTGCAATCTTGCTCTTTTGCAGACAAGAGATTAATGCAATAGGAAAGCAGTAAAAGTACTCTTTATATCCATATTACATACTACTGATTTTGAAAAATCTCGTTTACATAGTTGTTATATTATTGACTTTCGTGGCTTGTAAGCCATCGGAACCGTCTGACGTTTTGTCTTCAGATGAAATGGCTGATATCCTGTATGATATGCAAAAGGCGCAGGCTTTGCAGAATTATGCCCCTGACAATGTCCATGCAGATTACCTGTCGTTGCGCGCTTCCGTTTTGAAGAAGTATGACTTGACGGAAGAAGAGTGGGAGACTTCGTATAACTACTATTGTAACAATGCGGAGAAGCTTTACGGTATCTATAAGAACATCAGCGACCGCATGGATGCTGATGTTGTGGCACTTGGCGGTAAAGTGGAAGGTGTGGAAGGTGCCGAATCGGATACTGCCAACGTGTGGCGCTCGGAACCAAACTTGGTTATGATGCCTCAATCCCCTTATAACCACTTTGCTTTTGAGGTAATACCCGACTCCAGTTTTCAGGACGGCGACCGTATAACGCTGCAGTATGACGTTCAGACACTTTACCAAGACGGCATGAAGGATATTGTGTCCCACATCGACCTTTATTATTCCAACGACAGTGTCGTTTCGCGTACCAACCACAATTCCTTTGACGGTAGTGCCGTCTTGACAATAAACAATGATGTAGACCGCCTCCATATCACAAAAATCCGTGGCTACTTCTTAATATCTCGTTCATTGTCAGAAGAAAAGACGACTGATGCGTTAGCCCCATTAAGAATTGCGTTACTGCGTAATATAAAGTTGTTGCATCTACGCACACAGCCCCCAGCACCTCCAAAAACAGAAGGCAATGCCACGCCCACTGACAGTATAAAGAAGGATTCGCTCATAGAAAGAGGTGCTTGAACCACCTCTTTCTATGACGCAAAGCGTGAACCGATGTCATCCTCAGCTTTTGGCCTCACTTTTGAACAGGAAATTCAAGATTCACCGCTTTCTGGAAAGTGAGAGCAACCAGGAATACCTCTTTAGTTGTCTAACTAAAGGGTAGTATTATAGATTCAGGAAAAAAACTTTTAAAATTCCAAAAAGTATCAAAGTATCATTGTTGGGTCTTTTATGTTCTGATAACTTGTTGGATAATAAGTGTTTGGGGATAGTGGGGCTACTCTGAGGTCAATGCTAAAGTCTCATAGAAGTCTCATAAAAGTCTCATAAAAGTCTCATCGAAGTCACATCTTTCTTTATTTCTTTAGATTTTTTTTGCTAATGCACAATAAGATTGCGGTTTCTGCGTTTAATAGTCAAGTAACCTTACGACTGATACTACATACTACCTTTGTGCCCGCGCCGCGGGTATCCTGTCCCCAAGCCTTGGGCATCCTGTCCCCGCGCCGCGGGCATCGTCTGCCCAAGGCGTGGGCACAACGCTGAATATTCGATTTATCGACCATAATAATCTCAAATGAAAAACACAATGAAAGTAACAATCGTACACAACAACAAGAAGAATCAGCTCCTTGTCAGCACAAAGACAATGGAGAAGTTGATGGACCGCATCGCAAAAGATGACAGCAAGTTGACTGTCAGCAATTTCCGTCAGTTTGTTTCATACGCAGACGGCAAGTGGCAAAACTATAAGGACCTGCCTACATGGATGCATGTCTATCCTGCCGCCGAGTTTGCGAAGGATGAGAACGGCAACATGAAGATGAAGGTTTGCAACGGGGTGCTGCTGCTGAAGTTTGACAACATCACCGATGCTGACGGTGTGGCAGGAGTGAAGCGTTCTGTCGCCATCCTCCCGTCTACCTTGGCAGCTATGGATGGTGCTGACGGAAGGAGTGTCGTCGTTCTGGTGCGTTTTACCAACCAGAAGAATGTACTGCCTGACTCAGAATCGGAAGCAGAACAACTCTATCGCATCGCCTATCGGCAAATACGTCCTGTCTATCAAGCAGTTGTAAAGGCAAGGCTGCAAGTGGGCGGACCGACACCTGTCAACGAATCCTCTGACGCCCAGACAGTAGAGCCGTCCTTGCACAACAGTTTCATGATGACTGTCGATGCCAACCCTTATTATAATGACAGGGCGGTGGCAATCACCGTGGACAGTAATGTCCGCGCGCTGACTCTCGACCAGGAGACATCGGGCGAACTGGACGACTTGGATGCAGCGGACGAAACGGACAGCGTGCGTGACAACATCGTCAAGATGATGGAATTCTTACGTGACAAATATGAATTCCGCTACAATGAGGTGATGAAATACGTAGAGTATCTGCCGAAGGAGAAAGGTTGGTATGGCTACCGACCGGTGGAGGCAAGGGTGCAGAAACGCATGACGCTCGAGGTGCAGCTTGCAGACATACGTGTGAGTATCAAGGATGTAAGGAATTTCCTGGAGTCGGACTATATCCAAAACTATAACCCGATAGAGGAGTATCTCTATCAATGTCACCGTAAGTGGGACGGCAAAGACCATATCCGCGCCCTCGCCCGGACGGTGCCTACCGACAATCCGCATTGGGCGGACTGGTTTTACACATGGTTTTTGGGGATGGTAGACCAATGGCGCGGCTATTCGCACCGACAGTATGGAAATTCGGTGGCTCCTCTGTTGATTTCGAAGCAGGGCTACAACAAGAGTACTTTCTGCCGTCAGCTTCTGCCACCGGAACTGCAATGGGGATATAGCGACAACCTTGTCCTGTCGGAAAAACGTCAGGTTTATCAGTCGATGGCGCAGTTTATGCTCATCAACCTTGACGAGTTCAACCAAATTTCGTCGAAGGTGCAACAGGGATTTCTGAAGAACCTTATCCAGTTGCCTTCCTTGAAGTTCAAGCCCCCGTATGGAAGTCATGTGGTGGAGCATCCTCGTCTCGCTTCTTTCATCGCCACGAGCAACATGACGGATATCCTTTCCGATCCCTCCGGCAACCGCCGTTTCATAGGCATCGAACTGACCGGACCCATTGACATGAGTGTGCGCCCCAACTATCAGCAGCTTTTCGCCCAAGCCCTTGATGCTCTTCATGCTGGCGAGAAGGGTTACTTCGATGCAGAGCAGGTGAAGCTGATCATGCAGAGCAACAGCCAGTTTGAGGTGGAATTGCCGATAGACCAGTATTTCCGTCTCCATTTCGAGTTGCCGACTGACGAGGGTGAGGGGGAATACCTGACAGCTGCCGAGATTTTTGATTTCCTAAAGAAACAGATTGGTTCGTCCATAAAAGTGAACAGCCTGATGGGGTTCGGAAGAAAACTGGCGAATATGACTCAGCTGAGGCATAAAAGATTCACAGACGGAATGAAATATCTGGTGAAAAAGAAGTAAAAATGATACTTCGATGATACTTTTATGATACTTTTATGATACTTTTATGATACTTTTATGAGACTTCTTGCCCCCGAGACAAGAAGTCTCATCGTGTATATGTCGCTATAAGGCAGCTCGTTACGTGATCAGACAAGGCAAAAGATGATACTTTGAGACTTTTTTGAAAAAAAATATTTTTTTTATTAGCCAGGAGTACCATAAAAAAGCCCGGGACTCAACGAATGAATCCCGGGACTTATATTTTTTACCCTAAAGGGGGCTTTCTGGAGAATTAGTTGTTCTCTGGACGGAGCTGACGTACAGTCTCTGCTGTGCGCCACATCTCTGAATCGTGCAGAGCAGCAAGCTCCTTCTCGAGACCTACGCGGTAGTCAGGCTTAGAGTTTGCGTCGATAGAGATCTGAGCCTCGTTACCAGACTTAACGGAAGCGTAGAGCTTCTCAACTACAGGCTTGCATGCATCGTGGAAAGGACCCATCCAGTCGAGGGCACCACGCTGTGCTGTTGTAGAGCAGTTTGCGTACATCCAGTCCATACCCTTTGCTGCGAAGAGAGGCATGAGGGACTGAGTGAGCTCCTCTACTGTCTCGTTGAATGCCTCAGAAGGAGTGTGGCCGTTCTCACGGAGTACCTCGTACTGAGCAAGGAGCAGACCCTGGATAGCACCCATCAGAGAACCGCGCTCACCAGTGAGGTCAGATGTTGCCTCGCGCTGGAATGTTGTCTCGAAGAGGTAGCCGGAACCGATACCGATACCGAGAGCCAGAGTACGGTCGAGAGCCTTGCCAGTAGCGTCGTTGTATACAGCGTATGAAGAGTTCAGACCGCGACCCTCAAGGAACATGGTACGGAGAGAAGTACCTGAACCCTTAGGAGCAACCATGATAACGTCGATGTCCTTTGCAGGAACGCAACCGGTGCGGTCAGACCATGTGATAGCGAAGCCGTGTGAGAAGTACAGAGCCTTGCCTGGAGTCAGGTACTTCTGCAGTGTAGGCCATACAGACATTACGGCAGCGTCAGAAAGCAGACACATGATGATGGTACCCTTTTCTGCAGCTTCTTCGATAGAGAAGAGAGTCTCGCCTGGTACCCAACCGTCGTTGATAGCCTTTTCGAAAGTCTTGCCCTGACGCTGGCCAACGATAACGTTGAAACCGTTGTCACGCAGGTTGCAAGCCTGACCAGGACCCTGAACACCATAACCGATAACTGCGATAGTCTCGTCCTTCAGGATTTCACGAGCCTTTTCCAGTGGGAATTCTTCACGTGTCATTACCTCTTCGATAACGCCACCAAAATTCATTTTTGCCATTTTGTTTTTTGATTATTTAGTTTGTTAAACTGTTGTTTTTCTGTTTTCTTTACCCTGCTGTCTTTTCGGGGTGCAAAGGTACTTATTATTTGCCGCCCATGCAAATTTTTGGCATTCTTTTACCCTTTGGCGTTGAACGTCACTTTTAGTCTGCATAGTTCCGTCTCTTCTTCGCCGTTGTAACGGCAGAGTCGGTAGGCGTGATTGTCCGTCGACGTTTCTGCGTGGTAGATGCGTACCGTGTCGCCGTAATGCCCTTCTGCTACGTAGGCTATCTCAAGCCGGTGCAGCTGATGGGTGGAGAGGTAGTCCAACGTGTAGGTGTCCATGACGTGGTCTATGTACTTCATAGAGTTGCAGTGCCCGTTGACGTCGATGTCGTTGTAGAGTATGCGGAACTCTGTATAGTCAGTCATCTCAGGAACTTTCACCCTTGATACGTCTGCCATTTCGCACGGTTTCTCGGGTAGGAGATAGTCCGTTATCTTGCCGTCGTGTACGGCGAGGATGTCCTGCGGCTGGCGTGTGACGGTGTCTATCATTGCCCAGATGCTCTTGGCGTAGCCGTAGACCGTCTTGCCGTCCTTAGAGGTGAGTGCCCAGTTGCGTTTGGTGAAGTATTTCATTGCGTTTTCCACCCACGTCTCTATGACGAACTCCTCGTGCTCCTTTGGTATACTATACATTTCCAGTGCCAACCGTGACAATACCCATGTCTTGTTTATTGTATTCAGGTATGTCATGCCAAATTGGCGTTCTGTGGAATGTATGTCAGACGCTGTGAGAAGAGAGTTTCCCAAGTGTCCGATGCACAGTTGGTGCAGGAAGTCGCAGTGGAATGCTTCCGTGGTTACCGGGTAACTTGTTACTTTGTTGTCTGTCATGTCATTCACCCCCGTATCTGTTTGTCTTTCCGTTGGCCTTTCACATTGATTCGCCTCTTTCATGCAGAAAGCGGCTAACTTCCTCCTGGCAACTGCGTGTAACAGCAATGCGGCCGGAACGTGTAAACTGAAGGATGCAGTCTTTTGTCTTGTTGATGTTATGGAAGAGCTCCAGAATGTGGTCTGTTGTTCCTTCGCATACTACAATGCAGAAAGTGTCGTTGACTTCTGTAATGTGTGCATTGGCGTGTCTGATGGATCGTGAGATATCAGAGTTTGCCATGACGTGCGGAGTGGAGAGTTTGAACAGTGCCACCTCGACGAGGAACAGGTCAGAGTTGAGGTAGTGGTGTGCCTTGACAACATCAATCTTCTTTTCAATCTGCTTTACCACCTTCTGCATTATCTCGTCTGTTCCGTATGCAGTGATGGTGTATTTGTGTACGCCCTTTATGCTTGACGGCGATACGTTGAGACTTTCTATGTTTATCTGTCTGCGTGTAAACACAGCGGTGATCTGGTTGAGGACACCCGCTATGTTTTCTGTATATACCTGCAGCGTATAGAGCTGTTTTTCGCTTTCGTTCATTTCTGTGATTAAATAGTGAATGTTACTGGGTGTGATTAGCACTCAACGTTCAGTATCATTTCGTCAACGGCTTTGCCTGGTGCTGTCATTGGCTCAACGTTTGCGTCCGGTTTGATGACGGTTTCCAGCAGGAACGGACCGTCCGTATTGAGCATTTCCTTGATGGCATCCTCCAGTTCCTCTCGCTTGGACACGAGACGGTACGGTATGTCGTACGCATCCGCCACTTTTCCAAAGTCGGGATTTGTCATCGGAGTGTATGAACGTCTGTGACCGAAGAACATGTCCTGCCACTGGCGTACGTTGCCAAGGAAGTTGTTGTTGAGCAGAATCATCTTTACAGGGATGTGGTGCTCCATGATGGTGCCGAACTCCTGGATGACCATCTGCAGTCCGCCGTCGCCCATGAAGCAGCACACCGTTCGGTCAGGTGCTCCGTATGTAGCTCCCATGGCGGCAGGGATGCCGTAGCCCATAGTGCCCAAACCGCCGGATGTTGCTATGCTGCGGTTCTTGTGGTACTTGAAGTAACGTGCAGACATGAGCTGGTTCTGACCGACATCGGTGACGAGTATTGCGTCTTTTGCCAGTTCTGACACTTTGCTTGCCACTTCGCCCATGAGGAGCAGTCCATCCTTTGGTTGTGTGGCCGGTATGATGACGTTGTCAAGTTCCTTCTGGTGCAATGGTGCAAACGACTCTATCCATTCGCTGTGGTCGTTCTTGTTGACAGCCTCTGTGAGAGCAGGCAATGAGACCTTGCAGTCTGCAATGACTGCCACGTCTGCCTTCACGCACTTGTTTATTTCAGCGGCATCAATGTCAAGATGTATAATCTTCGCCTGTTTGGCGTAGCGTGACAGGTCGCCCGTTACACGGTCGGAGAAACGCATGCCGATGGCGATTAGTACATCTGCCTCCTGCTCCTTGAGGTTTACGGCATAGTTGCCGTGCATACCCAGCATACCCATATTCAACGGATGTTCGCTTGGAAGGGCTGAAAGTCCGAGCAGTGTGCGTCCGGCAGGAATATTTGCCTTTTCGAGGAACGCCTTAAGTTCTGCCTGTGCGTTGGCCAGTTCTACGCCCTGTCCTACGAGTGCGAGCGGCTTCTTGGCATTGTTGATGAGTTCGGCAGCCTCACGTACACTCTCCGGGTTCAGTTCGGGGTAGGGGACGTAGCTGCGGATGAAGTCAACCTTTGCTGGTTCGTATACTATCTTCTCTGTCTGTGCGTTCTTTGTGAAGTCGAGCACTACAGGACCGGGTCTGCCGCTGCGTGCGATGTAGAAAGCGCGGCTGACAGCCCACGCCACGTCCTTGGCAGAACGAATCTGGTATGCCCATTTGCTGATAGGCTGCGCCACGCCGACGAGGTCTACCTCCTGAAAGGCATCGCTGCCGAGTACGCTTGTTGCTACCTGTCCTGCGATTACTACTATTGGGGTGGAGTCTACCATTGCATCTGCCACGCCAGTGAGGGTGTTCGTGACACCAGGTCCGGATGTGACGAGTGTCACGCCGACATTGCCGCTGACACGAGCGTATCCCTCGGCTGCATGTGCGGCAGCTTGCTCGTGGCGTACGAGGATGTGGTCGAACGCTTTCTTCTCACCTCTTGTATAGTTGTACAGAGCATCAAAGGTAGGCATGATACTGCCGCCCGGATAACCGAAGATAGTCTTTACTCCTTCGGCTTTCAGTGCGAGCATGAGAGCCTCTGCTCCTGTCACCATTTGTGTATTATCCATTTCTCTTCTTTTAGTCTATGATGCGTACGCCTCCCTTGTCTGCGGAGGCAACTGATTGTGCGTAAGCCTTGAGTGCCTTTGAAACGACGCGGTTGCGCTTGAGTGGCTGCTGTGGACGTGCAGCAAGTTCCTCGTCTGAGAGCTTGACGTTGATGCTGCGGTTAGGGATGTCGATTTCGATGATGTCGCCGTCAACGATCTTGCCGATGTTGCCGCCGCTGGCAGCCTCCGGTGAGATGTGTCCGATGGAGAGTCCTGATGTGCCGCCAGAGAAACGTCCGTCAGTAATGAGGGCGCATTCCTTACCCATGTGCATTGACTTGATGTATGAAGTGGGGTAGAGCATCTCCTGCATGCCCGGTCCGCCCTTCGGTCCTTCGTGCGTGATGACGACAACGTCGCCCTTCTTCACCTTACCGCCGAGGATGCCTTCGCAAGCGTCCTCCTGAGAGTCGAATACAACGGCAGGACCGGAGAACTTCCAGATGCTCTCGTCAACGCCGGCGGTCTTCACTACGCAGCCGTCCTGGGCGATGTTGCCGAAGAGGATGGCCATACCGCCGTCCTTGGTGTATGCGTGCTCGATGTCACGTATGCAACCGTTCTCGCGGTCGGTGTCAAGAGTCTCGTATGTCGTGTTCTGTACGCCGAGTTCGTTGCAGAATACTCCTGCCGGTGCGCTGGAGTAGATGCGCTTTGCTTCTGGGTCAACGTTGTCCTTCAGGATGGAGTACTTCTCGATGTCCTCAGCCAGTGTAGCACCGTTAACGCGCTTTACGTCGGTATTGATGAGACCGCCTTTTGCGAGTTCGCCGAGCAGACCCATCATGCCGCCTGCACGACCGCATTCCTGCACGGAGTACTTCTGTGAGTTAGGAGCGAGCTTGCAGAGGAACGGTGTCTTGCGTGAGAGTGCGTCGATGTCCTTCATGGTGAAGTCAACGCCAGCCTCCTGTGCAACAGCGAGCAGGTGGAGTACGGTGTTTGTTGATGCACCCATGGCAATGTCGAGTGTCATGGCGTTGAGGAACGCCTGACGTGTTGCGATGCTGCGTGGCAGTACGGACTCGTCTCCGTCTTCGTAGTATGCCAGTGCGTTCTTGACGATTTGTGCAGCTGCATCCTTCATCAGCTGACGGCGGTTAACGTGTGTCGCAAGGATGGTTCCGTTGCCGGGAAGTGAAAGTCCGATGGCCTCGGTGAGGTTATTCATTGAATTGGCGGTGAACATGCCCGAGCAGCATCCGCAGCCTGGGCAGGCACGGTTCTCTACTTCTGCGAGTTCTTCGTCGGAAACGGTCTTGTCTGCTCCCTTGATCATGGCGGCGATGAGGTCGAGGTTCTCGCCTTTGTATACGCCTGCCTCCATTGGACCACCGCTGACGAATACTGCGGGGATGTTAAGGCGCATAGCGGCCATGAGCATACCCGGAGTGATCTTGTCACAGTTGGAGATGCAGATCATGGCATCTGCCTTGTGGGCGTTGCACATGTACTCAACGGAGTCGGCGATAATGTCGCGTGAGGGGAGGGAATAGAGCATGCCGTCGTGGCCCATAGCGATACCGTCGTCGATAGCTATGGTGTTGAATTCTGCTGCGTAGCAGCCGAGCTTCTCTATCTCAGCTTTTACGAGCTGGCCAGCTTCGTGTAGGTGGGTGTGGCCTGGGACGAACTGTGTGAACGAGTTTACTATCGCAATGATAGGCTTACCAAACTGCTCTCTCTTCATGCCATTGGCTACCCAAAGTGCGCGGGCACCTGCCATACGGCGACCTTCTGTGCAGACTGCGCTGCGAAGCTGATGTTTCATAATGCTGATATAGTGTGTTGCTTAGTTTGTTATACTGAGTTTTTTATATATAAACGCCTGCAAAATTACGGAAAAATCTGCGTATACACAAATAATGTGTCTGCTTTTTGCTATTTTCTTTTAAATTAGTTGACCAAAAGGCTTGTCTTCTTATAATTTATAAAGAAAGGCGGGGTAAAAGTTTTGGTTTGTAATCTAAAACTATTCTTCGTCTGCTTCCAGATTCTCCGGTGATAGTATGTGTAGTTGGAACGCTCTTGTGACCAGTCTTGTTGCGTTGATGCTGACTTTCCCGCGGTTTTCCGGGAACAGTTTTTGTACGAGTTCTCCCTGGCGTTTCTCCAGGCTTTTTACGCCGAATGGCATGCCCCGCAGTGCGGTAATCTGTTCTTTTGTGTAACCGAGTGCCAAGTGTCTGAGGAAGCGTTCGTCGTATTCGTCGATGTCGTATTTGATGGCGGCTTCTTGTTTGTATATTTCGTTGGATATGGTGTGTCTGAACTTGTCTACGATGACTTCAAGTATAGGTTGGTTGAAGACGTATTTCTTGCCGCTCATGACTCCTACGACATCAGTACGTGTAAGCATTTCGCCCATCTTCAGTATGATGCCGTCTGCTCCGGCGTCGAGCACGTCCACCCAGAGCTTTTCATTTAGTATTTCGCCTGTAAAAACCAGAACTTTTGCATTTTTGAACTTGGCTTTTGTTTCGCGGCACAGTTCTACGCCAATGGTCGTGCTACCGTTCAGGCCTAAGTCCATTAGGACGAGGTCTGGCTGTTCGGTGCGTAAGAGTTTCAGGTAGTCGCTTTCGTTTTGTGCTGTGCCGACTATCTCAGCTTCGGGTACTTCGGCTTTTAGAATTCCTTCTGTGCCTTTGAGTTCCAAGGGAACGTCCTCGACGATGATTACTTTGAATTTGTCCATTGTGGCAGGTGGGGTAGGTTGGTACGAAAAAAAAGAGATTGCAGTCGCAGGGTGTGCGGATGCAATCTCTTGTCTTATTTGATGTAGACTTTTGTTCAAGTGTATTACTTGAAGAAAGCCTGAACGTCCTCGTTGGGAACCATCTGCTCATCAAAGATGTAGGCACCAGTCTTTGGGCTCTTTACCATCTTGATAACCTTTGTGTAAGCGCGACCATCCTTCGAACCTTCGTGGAGGGTAGCGACGGTTTTCTTTGCCATAGTGCTGTATTATTCTTTAATGTTGGTTTGTGATTACTTGATCTCCTTGTGAAGAGTCATCTTCTTGAGGATTGGGTTGTACTTCATCAACTCAAGACGCTCAGGAGTGTTCTTGCGGTTCTTGGTAGTAACGTAACGGCTTGTACCAGGCATGCCGCTATTCTTAATCTCTGTGCACTCGAGTATAACCTGTACACGATTACCTTTTGCTTTCTTTGCCATGGTGCTTATTCTCCTATTACTTTAATATCTTTCCAATCTACGTATCCGTTAGATACGGCCTGCTTAAGTGCTGCGTCAAGACCTACCTTGTTGATCATGCGAAGACCAGCAGCAGAAATCTTGAGGCTAATCCAGCAGTTCTCCTCTACGTAGAAGAACTTCTTGCTGAAGAGGTTCACATCGAAGCTACGCTTTGTGCGGTGCTTTGAGTGTGAAACGTTGTTACCGATCATTGCCTTTTTACCGGTAATTTGACAAACTTTAGACATTGCTATCTTTTACTTTTTAAGATCGTTAATTGATACTTATTCCAAACAGTGTGCAAAGTTACAGCTTTTCCCTTAATTATCAAAGAAATCCGTCTCGCAGCGTTGAGTATTTAAGATATTTTAAGAAATAGGCGTACAGATCTTCTTGCTTTTTTACGCATTGCTTAGCAGACGCCGATGATGTCGTGTATGTCGGTGCAACCGTGGTTGTCGAGCCATGCGTTGATTCCGTCACGCACTTTTATGGTGATAGCCGGGTCAAGGAAGTTGGCGGTGCCGATTTCTATTGCGGTAGCACCAGCCATGAAGAACTCTATTGCATCTTCGGCTGAGGAGATGCCGCCTAAACCGACGACAGGAATTTTGACGGCTTTGCTTACTTGGTTGACCATTCGCACTGCTACGGGTTTTACAGCAGGACCGGACAGACCGCCGGTTCCTATACTGAGTAGTGGCTTTCTGTGCTCTATGTCTATAGCCATGCCCATGAGTGTGTTGATGAGCGATACGCTGTCTGCACCTTCTGCTTCTACGGCACGTGCTATCTCGGTGATGTCGGTGACGTTGGGCGAGAGTTTTACAATCAGCGTTTTGTCGTATGCTTTTCTCACTTCGCGCACTACGCTGGCTGCTCCCTTTGCTGTGACACCGAAGGCCATTCCGCCCTGTTTTACGTTTGGACACGAGATGTTTAACTCGATGGCAGGTATTTTGTCCAGTTCGTTGACGCGGGCTGCGCATTCTGCGTATGTCTCAGGTGATGAACCGCTGACATTGACAATCATGTTGGTGTCGATGTCTTTTATCTCTGGGTAGATATGTTTGCAGAAATAGTCAACGCCTTTGTTCTGAAGACCGACGCAGTTGAGCATGCCGCTTGCAGTTTCTGCCATGCGAGGGTAGTCGTTTCCTTCACGGTGGTGTAGGGTAGTACCTTTTACTATTATACCGCCGATACCGTCCAAAGGCATGAAGTCCTGAAATTCTATACCGTAGCCAAAAGTGCCCGAGGCTGTCATTACGGGGTTCTTGAGGCTTAGATTAGCTATGTTTACTTGTAGATTTGCCATATTGTTGTCTGTTGTAGATTACCATTCCAGTCTGCGTGCGTTGATGACAGGTCCCTCTGTGCAAACACATATATGACCTTTGTCCTGTGTCTTCTCTACGCAGCAGAGACAAGCTCCAAGACCGCACGCCATTTTGTTTTCAAGACTCACTTCGCATTCCGTGTTTGCTTTCTCTGCAAATCGTGAGACGGCTACCATCATTGGTTTTGGACCGCAGGTGGAGATGAGGTCGAACGTCTCTTTCTGAAGTATGCTGTGGTTGGTGACGAAGCCTTTTTCGCCTTCGCTGCCGTCTTCTGTGGTGATGAAGACGCGTCCGTATTTCTTGAATTCGTCAACGATGAGCAGGTCTTTTGCGCTGCGTGCACCGAGTAGGAAGGTTGGTTCGCCTCCAATCTCTTTTATAGTTTTGCCAAGATAAAGCAATGGGGCGACGCCAACTCCGCCGCCTACGAGCAGGTGCTTGCGCTCAGGAGTGGCAGGAAGGGTGAACCCGTTGCCGAGTGGCAGCATGACGTTTAGGGTGTCGCCTGCGGTCAGTGTGGCAAGTTTTCGTGTGCCGTCGCCGATTGTTGCAACGAGGAGGTGCAGCTCGTTCTTCTCGCGGTCTACATTGTTGATGGAAATAGGTCGGCGGAGGAAAGTGGAAGGCGAACCGTCTACACGTACTTCGACGAACTGTCCGGGACGCATTTCGGGCAGCGTGTCGTTGTGTGTTAGGCGTATGAGTACGTATTTCTCGTTGATGTGTTCTACGTCAACGACGTTGAGGTCTAAACAATATTTCTTCATATGTGTTGTATAGTATATAAGCTGGATAACAATACGCGTTGTTTCGTGGCGGCAAGTGGGTTACAGAGCTTCTGCTACGGCGCAGACGAGTCGCCAAACTTTCTCTACGCTGGGTATGTAGAGTCTTTCGTCGGGCGAATGTACGCCCCTCATCGTTGGTCCGATGGACAGCATGTCAAGGTTGGGGTATCGCTCAGCAAAGAGTCCGCATTCCAGTCCTGCGTGTATGCCGATGACTGTCGGGTCAGCGTTGAACAGGGCGCGGTATTGGTCCTGTGCCACCTGACGGAGATGGCTGTTGGGGTTCATCTTCCATGCGGGGTAGCCGTCGTTGTGTATGATGCTGTCTGCCTCTGCCAGTTCGAATACGCTGCGTACGGTGTTTACCATATTCTCAAGGTTGCTCATTACGCTGGAGCGTTGGCTGCAGACAATCGTGCACTGCGTCTCCTCGGTATGTACTGATGCAAGGTTGGATGACGTCTCGGTGATGTCGCCGAGTATGGTGTCTTGCACTACGCAGAAAACACCGTTGTGTACTGCCTGCAGTGCCGAGATAATGCGGTTGGCTTTGCCGACAGGTATGACGTTTTCCTTTGCAGTACTTTCCATGTGCCACTGTACGTTGGTTTCAGTTACATGAAATTCTTCTTCGACGTTGGCGCAGTAGATGGTCCAGTCGATACGTACGGTTTCCTTGTCAGCAAAAGGTACAGCAAAGACCGTGTATCCGTCTCGTGGAATAG
>CAVCKM010000045.1:0-7011 GCA_963602765.1 Alistipes putredinis
ACCCAGGGCGTTGCCCTGGGCTATGTAGTATAGGGCTTTCAGCCCATTAGGGTAAAATCTATCAATCATATCAAAACTGCTCAAGTTATTTTTTGCATGTTACTTATAATAATATTATAATGACCCATATCAAGAAAGTGTACACTTGTATAGAAAAAGAAGTAAAACAGGCGTTTCGACGGTGTTAAAAAGCGTAAAAAGCAGTACCTTTGCAGACGAAACGCAGAGTGCGTTTTAAGGGGTGCCCACCCGTTGGTGGCGCTGAGATTATACCCATTGAACCTGGTCCGGGTAATGCCGGCGGAGGGAATACGACATAATCCATACCTCTTATTATATATGTTGGCGGACGGACAATGCGAATTATGCGTCCGCCGAAGGATAACAAACAAGAGACAAGCAAAGATGCAGAAAACTTTGTTGCTGACGGCCGCACTCACCACCGTGGGAGCCGCCGCTGCCGACGCACAAAAGACAGCAGACTCGCTCAAGGTGGCCAACCTTGACGAAGTAGTAGTACGCGGCGTACGCGCGAGCAAGGACGCCCCGTTTGCCGTGGCAAACATCAAGAAACAGGACCTTCAGGACTTCTCCCGCACGGGCAAGGAACTGCCGTTCCTCCTGCAGCGCACACCAGGCGTTGTGGCATGGAGCGAGAACGGCATGGGCACCGGCACCACCTACATGCGTATACGCGGCGCAGCAGGTAGCCGAATCAACGTCACCATGGACGGCGTGGCACTCAACTCCCCTGAAGACCAGACCGTCTTCTGGGCTAACATGAACAGCTACGCCTCGCTGCTCGGCAGCATACAGGTGCAGCGAGGCGTAGGCTCCTCAACGAACGGCGACGGCGCCTTCGGCGGCAGCATCTCACTCGCCACGGCAGCACCGTCACTAAAGCCAACGGGCGAGCTGACAGGCTCGTATGGCTCGTACGGCACGTGGAACGCTGGCGCAAGCTTCTCCACCGGACTCATCGGAAAGCACTTCGTCTTCGACGGTGCTTACCACGAGACAAATACCGACGGATACATCAACGGCACTGGCGGACGCTCAGGCTCGTACTACGGCGGACTGACATGGCTGGGCGACAACTTCAAACTGTCATACAAGAACATCGGCAACTTCGAAAAGACAGGCCAGGCATGGAACGGCGTGCTCGCAGGAGACTACGACAGCTACTATGACCTCAGAAACTACGCCGGCATCAAGACCTATGAAGACCTCTACAACTACGGACTCGGCAGATGGAACACGCTGACAGAGAGGGTGGAATTCGACGACAACTACAACTACACCCTCACTCCGTACACCATGCGCGACGGCAGCAAGTGGAACAAGACAACCGACTCCTTCCACCAGAACCACAACATCCTCTCCGGCGTATGGCAGCCTAACGAGCACTGGTCGCACATGCTCACACTGCACTACACCTACGGACACGGATACTACAACGAGTTCAAATACCAGAACAAATACACGAAGTTCGGGCTTGACGAGAAGGACGAGAGCGGAAGCAAAAGGAGCGACTTCATCCGTAAGAAAGGACTCACGCAGCACACATACGGCATTGTCTACAACGCCAACTGGAAGAAGGACAACTGGAACGTTCTCGGCGGCGTGAACCTGCAGCAGTTCCGCGGATCGCACTGGGGATACCTCACATACATCGCCAACGAGCAGATGGAGCGCAAGTACCTCGCCAACGGTGACTACCAGTACTACGACTCCGACGCAAAGAAATACGACTACAGCGCATTCATCAAGGCAAGCTACACCTTCGCCGACTACTGGAACGTCTTCGCCGACGTGCAGTACCGCCACGTGACATATAAGACGGACGGCAACAACGACAAGTTCCTCCCCAACGGAGAGCAGCAACTGCTTGACATCAACGAGAAGTTCGACTTCGTAAACCCGAAGGTGGGCATCTCATACACCCGCGACGGCCACAAGGCGTACTTCTCCGCTGCCATGAGCAACCGCGAGCCGGAGCGCAACAACTACACCGACCAGGGCACCACAGACCCCTTCCCTAAGGCAGAACGACTCTACGACTTCGAACTCGGCTACCAGTACGACAACAGCAACTTCCACGCCGGAGCCAACATCTACTACATGAAGTACGACAACCAACTCGTACAGTCCGGCAAGACCAGCGACATCGGTGAGGCTCTCACCATCAACGTGAAGGACTCATACCGCGCCGGACTGGAGATGAACGTAGGCTACGCACCCGTATCATGGTTCTCATTCGACCTGAACGCTGCCCTCAGCGCAAACAAGATAAAGAACTTCACTGAGTACGTCATGACTAGCTGGGATGAAAGTGCGGAAGACTACATTACTGCCATAGAGCACGAGAACACTCGTCTGGCATTCTCGCCGACGACCGTCTTCAACGGCTTCCTTGACTTCCACCACAAGGGATTCTCCGCTACATGGCACACCAACTTCGTCAGCAGGCAGTATCTGGACAACACGCAGAACGAGGACCGCTGTCTGCCTGCCTACACCCAGACAGACATCGCTCTGAAGTACGACCTGCGCATGGCCGAGAAGTGTTTCCTGAAGAACATCCTCTTCGGGCTAGACTTGAACAACATCTTCAACGCCCACTACGCCGCAAGCGGCTTCGTATGGTACACGCACGCGGCAAAAGAGAGCGGCTACACGCCGGACAAGCAATTCTCTGCCGTCAGCTACATACCTATGGCAGGATTCACCCTCATGGGACACCTGACATTCAAGTTCTAATGCCGGCCACTCACAAGCCAGCATTCAACACCCACCAACTGATATGATAGCAGAATTTCTCTCTTCACACTATCTTGACTTCTTCACCACGGTACTCGGCCTCCTATACATCTGGCTCGAGTACCGTGCCAGTATATGGCTATGGGCCGTAGGCATCATCATGCCCGCACTGGACATATACCTCTACTACTCGCACGGACTGTACGGCGACGCCGGCATGGCGACATACTACACGTTTGCCGCCATATACGGCATGCTCGTCTGGCGCTTCGGCAAGAAGCGCGGTCAGGCAGAGAAGACGCAAATGCCCATCACGCACCTGCGCCCCACGCTGTACCTGCCCGTAGCCGCAGCGTTCCTCGCCGTTTGGGGAGCCACATACTACGTCCTGGCTACGTACACCAACTCCACCGTCCCCGTACTCGATGCCTTCACCAATGCCCTGAGCATCGTGGCCCTATGGGCGCTGGCACGAAAATACGTGGAGCAGTGGGCGTTCTGGATTGTCGTGGATGCCATCAGCTTCTACCTCTACTTCGTAAAAGGCATACCCTTCAAAGCACTCCTCTACGGACTCTACATCGTCATCGCCGTGATGGGATACAGAAAGTGGAGCAAAATTGCCGCCAAGGACTCTTAAGGACTTATATCGACCCGGACAATTTTAAGGACTTAAAAAATATTGACTCGGAGGATTTTTAAGGACTTTAATTGCCGTTAATTGACCATTAATTTTATCCATTAATAATATTTTGTGTTGGGACATTCTTGATGTGTTTACCTGCTCGTCAAGATTGAAATAAATATTAATGGATAAAATTAATGGTCAATTAACGGCAATTAAAGTCTTAAATACCCATTAGAGTTCAAGCGAAAATATTCATTTGAGTCCCCCCAGAAACGAGAAGCCCCCCGGAAGCCGTAAGGCCGCCGAGGGGTATTTTCATGTAAAACGTAAAGATGCAGGAGGATGGCCGATTAGATCAAGCCAGCACCAGCCTTGAACTTTACCACCTTCTTCTCTGCGATAGTGATTGTCTCCTTTGTTGCAGGGTTGATGCCCTGACGAGCTGGACGAACGGCGGTAGAGAACGTACCGAAACCGATAAGCTGTACTGCCTCATCGTTGCCGAGAGCCTCCTTTATGGCTGCCAGCGTAGCGTCCAATGCACTCTTGCTGTCTGCCTGTGAAAGACCAGTGCTCTCAGCAATCTTCTTTGTCAAGTCTGTCTTGTTCATTGTGTAATTTAGTTGTTTAGATTTTGATTTTGTGAGTGATATAGCCGCAAAGTTAGCGTTTTCCCATCGTAATACAAACTTTTTAGTGTGAAAAGTTCAAAAAACACTAAAAATATAGCCTTTTTATCCCAAACCACTGCCTGACAACACGTTCTATCCGCATTTTTTCGTAAATTTGCACATATGTTTAGAACGATTCCACCCATCACGAAGAACCTCATCATCATCAATGTGGTCTTCTACCTCCTGCAGCTCGTATTCTCATCGCAGGGGGCCGACTTGAACTATATGCTTGGACTTCACTACTTCCAGGCAAATGACTTCCACTTCTGGCAGCCGCTGACGTACATGTTCATGCACGCATCCTTGATGCACCTCTTCTTCAATATGTTCGGACTGTGGATGTTCGGAGGACTCATCGAGCGCACCTTCGGACAGCGGCACTTCATCATCTATTACCTCGTCTGCGGACTCGGTGCGGCGTTCTGCCAGGAACTCTCGCAGTTCTTCCAGGTATACTCCATGATATCCGCACAGGGAGCCGGCATCGCAGACATGATGCACCTGAGCATGGCAGACAAGATGATGCTCAACAACTTCGGACTCACCGTCGGTGCCTCCGGCTGCATCTACGGCATACTCTTGGCATTTGGCACGAGCTACCCCGAAGAGCGCATCTTCGTCTTCCCCCTGCCCGTACCAATCAAGGCACGATGGTTCGTCTGCATATACGTCTTCATCGAACTATGGCAGGCCATCAGCAACGCACATGGTGCATCCGACGGCATAGCACACATAGCACACCTCGGAGGCATGGTGTTCGGCTACCTGCTCATAAAGTACTGGCGAGGGGCGTCACCGCAGTTCAACGGATGGGACGGATACGAAGTGGACAACCCGCGCAACGGCTTCTTCGAGAAAATAAGCAGCTGGCTGCGCAGTAAGACAACGAAGAAAAACGAATACACCTTCGGACAGCAAGGCACAAGACGCGGGCCTTGGTTCGAGGGAAAATGGCACACGGCACAGACTACCACAACAACTGCCGAAGTGAACGAGAGCAAGAAGAAAAACTCAGAAGAAATAGACGCCATACTCGACAAGATACGCCGCTCCGGCTACGACTCCCTTACGGAAGCGGAGAAGAAGAAACTCTTTGAGCAATGAACAAGTTAAAGAAGACGCTATACGTGCCACTGACAGCTGCCAATGTCCTCACCGTACTCGGACTATGGCTGACGGGATTCGGAGGCACGCTAAACCCTATCACATGGCCGCACATCGGCGTGACGGGATACGCCTTCCCCGCAATGCTGCTACTGACACTGGCGTTCCTCGTCATGTGGGTAATCGTGAAGCTGCGCTTCGCCGCCGTCTCCATCGTAGGGCTGCTCGTGGCGTACCAGCCAGTGACGCTCTACTGTCCAATCAACATACTGTCCGCCGCCGAGGAATGGGACGACAACACGTTCTCCATCATATCCTTCAACACGTGCAACTGGGGCGAGGGCGGCGCCATCACCGACGAAGAACAACGCAAGACGGGAGCAGAGAACACCGTAGCATACCTCCTGGAAAAGGACGCAGACATCGTCTGCATACAGGAAGGCTCCATCACGGAGAAAACGGAAAAACTGGACAAACACTACCAGTACCGCGATACCGTCATGTCGCCCGGAGGGGTCAGCGATATCATGATATACTCCAGATTTCCCATAATCCGCAAGGAGACGCTACGGTTAGAGTCGAAGGCAAACTCCGCAGGAGCATTCTGGCTCAACGTCAAGGGAAAAGAAATCATCGTGGTAAACTGCCACCTGGAGACCATGGGACTCTCCATGGACGAGCGCGAAGAGTTCGGACAACTGGTGCGAGGAGACAAGGACAGCGGACGACGCAGCTTCTCGCACTCCATCTTCGAAAAGATACGCACAGCGGCGCAGATACGTGCACCGCAGGCTGACGTGGTGGCGCAGTTCGTACGCATGCACAGCCAGACACCCATCGTTGTCTGCGGCGACTTCAACGACGTGCCACAGTCATACGCACACCGTGCCGTGGCAAAAGAGCTCACCGACTGCTACAGAGCCGTGGGGCGCGGACCGGGGTTCTCGTACCGCCATGCCAGCTTCGGCATCATGGCACGCATCGACAACATGCTATGCTCCGAGCAACTCACACCGTCTTCATGCTACGTGGACAACACCGTGCACACCAGCGACCACTTCCCCATCCTGGCACGGATAAAGACCACAAAACAGTAACTATAAAAACTTAAACATAAAAACACAATGGAAGTATCAAACGCATTCGCAGAAAAACTGCTCGCCGTAAAGGCCATCAAACTGCAGCCTAACGATCCCTTCACATGGGCTTCGGGCTGGAAGTCGCCAATCTACACCGACAACCGCAAGACACTGGCTTACCCGGAGCTGCGCTCCTTCGTAAAGCAGGAGCTGGTACACCTCGTACACACGGAGTTCCCGGAGGCTACCGCCGTTGCCGGCGTGGCAACAGGTGCCATAGCACAGGGCGCTCTCGTGGCTGACGAGCTGCTCCTCCCATACTGCTACGTACGTCCGAAACCAAAAGACCACGGCATGGGCAACCAGATAGAGGGCACCATCCCCGAGGGCGCAAAGGTTGTCGTCATCGAAGACCTCATCTCCACAGGCGGCTCCTCGCTGAAGGCCGTTGACGCCCTGCGCAAGGCTGGCTTCGAGGTCGTAGGCATGGTAGCAAGCTACACCTACGGTTTCCCCGTAGCAGAGGAGGCTTTCAAGGAAGCAGGCGTGCGCCTCGTCACACTCTCCGACTACGAGCACACCACAGCCATCGCTGCCAAGACAGGATACATCAAGGAGGAAGACCTCGCCGTACTCGCAGAATGGCGCAAGTCTCCAAGCACCTGGAAGCAGGAATAAATTGCCGCAAAGACTATTTTAGGACGTTAATGGTAGGCTGTCCAATTTGATGTACCAACATTTTGAATATTTGTATCTTTGGGCTGAA
>CAVCKM010000046.1:0-24137 GCA_963602765.1 Alistipes putredinis
TGCGGAAAGAGGGGGATTCGAACCCCCGATACGCTTTTGACGTATACACGCTTTCCAGGCGTGCCTCTTCAGCCACTCGAGCACCTCTCCATTGTTGGCTGAAATCGCAAGTTTTGAAAGTTAAACTCTTGTTGTAGAGTTGGCTTGTTTTTTACTTGCGGGTGCAAAGGTAATAATTTTATTCCAACTGCGCAACGTTTCGGCGAATTATTTTGTCTTCGCCGGTACAGATTTCACCTCTACAACGTACAGCGTGCCGTCCTCTACCCTGAAACGGATGTCTTCGCCGTCGAAGGGCATGCCGTAGATGCGCTGCGGGTCGGCATGGTAATGCGGACGGGGGTCTTGCTCCAAGGTGGCACGCAGTATACGGAGCTTGTCGGCTGAGAATCGGGCTGCAATGTCGGCAGGTATATCCACCGCAAGTGGCTGCCATTGGGTATTGTCGGTGAAACCACCTCGTGCGTCAGGGTGGGCATCGGTGTAGGGGACATAGGGCTTGATGTCGTAGATGGGCGTGCCGTCCATAAGGTCTGCACCAAGGACATGGATAACCGGGCCGTCCTTAGCGTCGTAGTCGATATGGTCTATCCTGACGGACGAGAGACCGACGGGGTTGGGACGGAAGGGACTGCGCGTGGCGAAGACTCCCAGACTGGCATTGCCACCGAGACGGGGCGGGCGCACGGTGACGCCCGCCGCCGCATGTTTGTTGGCGGAAAATCCCCACAGAAGCCAGAGGTAGTCGAAGTCTTCCATGCCCCGTATAGCATCCGCCGTACGGTATGGCTTCTCGAGGACAATGCGCCCGGGCATGTCCGCAACGACGCCTGCCTGACGTGGTATGCCAAACTTGGTCTGGAACGGGGAATGAAAGATGGCTACTGGCTCTAATGTCATTTGTCTTGGCCGGTGATTAGCGCAGTATAGTTTCTGCAAGGCGTTTGGCACGTTCGCGGAGCTGGTCTGTGCCGTCGGCCACTTCGCCGTAGGTGAGCACTACGCCCATGCGGCGTCCTTTCGGGGCGGCTGGTTTGCCGAAGATGCGCACGCGGGTGCGGTCCTCCTTGAGTGCATCGACGAGGTTGTACTCCGGGAGGCCTTCGTAGTCTTTGTCTGCAAGAACGACGGCGGAGGCTCCGGCGTGCTCGAGGTGGATGCCGGCGATGGGCAGTCCGAGGACGGCGCGGAGGTGCAGCTCAAATTCGGAGAGGTTGGTGGTATGACCGAGTGTCACCATGCCCGTGTCGTGCGGACGCGGAGAGAGTTCGGAGAATACTACGCCTGTCTCGGTAAGGAAGAACTCCACGCCCCAGAGTCCTGCGCCAGTGAGGGCTTCCGTCACCTTGCGAGCCATCTCCTTGGCATCGTCAAGGTCTTTCTCTGAGAGCTGGTATGGCTGCCATGACTCGCGGTAGTCGCCGCCCTTCTGCACATGTCCTATCGGCGGGCAGAAGAGGGTCGGACCGTCTTTCTGTGTGACGGTGAGCAGGGTGAACTCGGAAGTGAAGTGGATGAACTCCTCTATGATGACTTCCTTGACGTCTCCGCGAGATCCTTCCATGGCTGCATCGAAGGCGTGGCGCAGCTCGTCGGCGCTCTTCACGGTGCTCTGACCGTGACCGGAGGAGGACATCAGCGGTTTGATGACGCAGGGGAAACCGATGTGCTCGCTTGCCTCCACGAGTTCCTCGTATGTCTTGGCATAGAAATATTTCGCCGTGCGCACGCCGAGTTCCTTGGCGGCGAGGTCGCGGATGGCCTGACGGTTCATGGTGTAGTTGACGGCGCGTGCCGAGGGCACTACCTGTATGCCCTGCTTCTCGAAGTCGAAGAGGCGTTCGGTACGGATGGCCTCTATCTCCGGCACGATGATGTCGGGCTGGTGTTTGTTCACTACCGCCGAGAGGGCATCTCCGTCGAGCATGGAGAATATCTCGCGCTCGTCGGCCACCTGCATAGCCGGTGCATTGTCATAACGGTCGCAGGCGATGACGTACTGTCCTGCACGCTTTGCTGCGATAACGAATTCTTTGCCGAGCTCTCCGGAGCCCAAGAGGAGTATCTTTTTCATATACTGTGGGGGATGTTTGGTTACTGTTGGTCGTTGAAACGGGCGCGTATGACGGAGGCTATGAGCCGGGCTGTCGCCGTGATGCCGAGCATGGACGAGTTGATGCAGAGGTCGTAGCTCTGCGAGGCACCCCACGTCTTGGACGTGTAGTAGTTGTAGTAGGAAGCGCGCTCTGCCTCCTTCTTCTCTATATAACGGCTGGCGGTCTCTTCGTCGCACATCAGTCTCTCGGCGACGGTCTTGATGCGGTCCTCGTCGTTTGCCGTGATGAAGACGCTGAAGAGGTGCGGCTTCTCACGCAGGATATAGTCGGCGCAACGGCCCACGAAGACGCAGCTGTCGCTCTCGGCTGCCTTCTCGATGGCATCGCTCTGTATCTTGAAGAGCGACTCCTGCGAGATGCTGTTGGTATAGTAGTTGACGTGGCGGCCCATGGCAAAGTTGAGCAGCGAGCGCATGGCAGACTGGCTCTCGTCCTGCTTCTCGAAGATGCGCGGATTGAAACCACTGCGTTCTGCAGCGAGGTTTATCAACTCTTTGTCGTAGTAGTTGGCCTGAAACTCCTCGGAGAGCATCTTGGCTATTTCGCATCCGCCGCTGCCGAGCTGGCGTCCTACGCTGATTATAAGGTTGGGAATCATACCGTATAGAGTATTTAAGAGGGTTTTACGAGTTTTGCAGTGCGTTGTGCATCGCCTTGAATTTCTGCATGTAGATGAACATCATCAGTAGGGCCAGTACCGTGGCAATGCCGTCCGACACCGGCATGGAGAGCCACACACCGTTAAGTCCAAAGAAATGGGGCAGGATGGCGATAGCCGGCACGAGGAGGAGCAGCTGTCTCGAAAGACTGAGGAAGATGCTCACCTTTGTCTTGCCGATGGACTGGAAGAAGTTGGTGATGACTATCTGCGAACCGACAATGAAGAACATCGCCATCATATAGCGCAGGGCTACGATGGACATGGAGATGAGCGTTTCGTCGGTAGTGAAGAGACGGGCGCACAAGCCGGGGAGGAACATTGCCACGAGGAAACCGACGCAGCAGATGGAGACGCTGGCTATGATGGCGAGCTTCAGACAATGGAGCATGCGGTTGTAGTTCTGTGCTCCGAAGTTGTAGCCCACGATGGGCTGCATGCCCTGGCACACGCCGATGGTCACCATGACGAAGACGAAGGCTATGCGGTTGGCTATGCCGTAGGCTCCCACCGCCATGTCGCCGCCGTACTTCGCCAGACTGTTGTTGATGAAGATGACGACGAGGCAGGCACAGGCGTTCATGGAGAACGGCGAGACACCTATGTTGATGATATTGCGCACGATGGGCTTTTCCAAGTGGAAGAGCGAATAGTCGAAGTGCAGCATCTCGTTCTTGTTGCTGAAGATGCGCCACTGCCACGCCAGAGCTACGAGCTGCGCTAGGATGGTGGCGTATGCAGCACCGGCGATGCCGAGCTTGAAGGTATAGATGAAGATGGGGTCGAGGATGGTGTTGAGGATGACGGTAAGAAACGTCAGGTACATCGCCATCTTCGGTTTGCTGGCGGCACGCAGCACGCAGTTAAGACCGAGGTAGAGGTGCGTCACGGCATTGCCCAAGAGTATGATAATCATATACTCGCGGGCGTACGGCAGCGTCACGTCGCTGGCTCCGAAGAAACGCAGGATGGGGTCGAGAAACAGCAGCGAGATACCGCCGAAGAGCACGCCGACGAGGATGTTGAGCAGCGTGTTGTTGGCAAGAATCTTATTGGCAATGGCATAGTCACGCTGACCGAGCTTTACGCTCAGGAACGTTGCTGAGCCTACGCCGATGCCTGCACCGAAGGCCGCCGAAAGGTTCATAAAGGGGAATGTTATGGCGAGACCGGAGATGGCCATGGCTCCCACACCCTGACCGATGAATATGCTGTCCACCATATTATAAAGGGAAGAGGCCACCATCGCAATGATGGCCGGCAAAGCATACTGCAACAGCAGTTTGCCTACGGGTTTGGTACCCAATTCCAGTGTTGCTTGATTACTCATAGTGCAAAGTTACGGATTTTCTGTTTGTCAAGCAAAGAAATAGTATTAAATGTTTGCCACGTCTGTTTTTTTGGACTAATTTTGCCGTCACTTATGCAAGACAACTATCAATATTTCTCCCTCACGCAGCTCAACGGCGTCGTCAGCCGGACGCTGCAAATGGCCATGCCCGACGAGCTATGGGTGGAGGCGGAACTGGCCAGCATCAGCGACTCGCACGGCCACTGCTACATGGAACTGGTGGAAAAGGACGACCGCACGAACACTCCCGTGGCTCAGGCACGCGCCTGCTGCTGGAAGGGCACGTGGATGCGGCTCAAACCGCGTTTCGAACGGGAGACGGGGCAGTCGCTGCAACGCGGCATGAAGGTGCTGCTGCGCGTGAAGGCCAATTTCCACGTGGCATACGGCTTCTCGTGGATTGTCACGGACCTTGACCCGACGTTCACCCTGGGCGACCTGGCACGCCGTCGGCAGGAGATACTGCGGATACTGAAAGAGGAGGGAGTGATAGACTTGAACAAGCAACTGCCCGTATCGCCGTTCGCAAAGCGTATCGCGGTGGTGTCAAGTGCCACAGCAGCCGGCTACGGCGACTTCTGCAACCAACTGGCAGAAAACGCCTACGGCTTTGCCTTCGAGACGCGCCTGTTCCCTGCCGTCATGCAGGGCGAGCAGGTGGAGGGCAGCATCATCGAGGCTCTCAACGCCATCGACGAGGTGGACACCTCAACGCCGGGCGGTGCCTTCGACGTGGTGGTGATAATACGTGGCGGCGGAAGCACGACAGACCTTACAGGCTTCGACACGCTTGCTCTGGCGGAGCACGTAGCCAACTTCCCGTTGCCTATAATAACCGGCATCGGGCACGAGCGCGACACGTCCATCCTGGACATGATAGCCTGCGTGAGCGTAAAGACCCCGACGGCAGTGGCGGCATTCCTCATCGACAACCTCGCCACCACGCTGGGGTTCCTCGAGGATGCCTCCCTGCGCATAGCCAACGCCGTAAAGGGCAGAATGGAGATGGAGCGCCTGCGCATGGCACGTCTGGAGCAGTCGCTCTCCACCGTCTTTGCCGTCCGCAAGGTACGGGAGACCTCCCGACTGGACAACATCGAGCAGCGACTGCCCGTAATCCTGTCCACCCGCATGGAGCGTGAGCGCCACCGCCTGGACCTGCTGACCCAGCGCATCACGTCCTTAGACCCCATCAACATCCTCCGCCGAGGCTACAGCATCGTGACAAAAGACGGCAAAGCTGTCAAAAATGCCGCCAACCTAAAGTCTGGCGACGAGGTAGAGATTACGTTTGCAAAGGGAAAAGTAAAGTCGCGAATTGGGTAAACAGAAATCACATTTCATGAGGGAATCCCGTCGCGAAGTTACACATTTTGGCAAATATGACAAAATGATGTTTTTTGGGGCATATATGCCTAACATTTGCAGTTTCTGCGGAGATTACACGCATTATTCTCCGCAAAATGTGCGGAGAATAATAAAAAAGGGCTAAATTTGCACACGTAATAAACTACTACGATATGGCAACGTATATATGGCAACAAGACGAATGGCCCCAAATGAAGTGGGAAGACAAACAACTTGGCTCACTACTCTCTGAGGTGAATACGCTGAGAGGGCAACTGATGGGACGTCTCTCCATGTTTGGGTTTGAAGAGCAGAATCTGTCCATGCTCAACTCGCTGACTCAGGAAATACTACATTCTGCCAAAATAGAAGGCGAGGAACTCAACCGGGATAGTGTAAGGTCTTCCTTGGCAAGACAATTGGGACTGAAATACGAAGGACTCCCTGCTCCAGACCATTATACAGAGGGCGTTGTACAGATTATGCTCGATGCAGTGCAAAACAATTACAATCCACTCGACAGCGAGAGGTTTTTTGCATGGCATGCAGCGCTTTTCCCAACTGGGAGAAGCGGCATGTATCGTATTACTGTCGGTGATTGGCGCACTGGCGAAGAACCAATGCAGGTGGTGTCTGGAGCAATGGGACACCAGCAGGTACACTACGAAGCTCCTGCAAGCAAACAAGTGCCACAGATGATGAACCAACTTATCGATTGGGTAAACAACGCCAATCACGTTGACCCCGTCATAAAGGCTGCCGTGGCTCACCTATGGTTCGTCACGGTACATCCTTTTGACGACGGCAACGGACGTATCTGCCGCACACTGACAGAGTTGCTTCTTGCCAGAGCAGACAAGTCCACACAAAGGTACTACAGTTTGTCGTCCGAAATACTCAACCATCGCAAAGCGTACTATGAACACCTTGAAAGAGCGCAAAAGGGGAATCTCGATATCACGGAGTGGATTGGCTGGTTTCTTCAGACACTAAAAGAATCGCTCGAGTCTGCATTACAGAAAACCGCCAACATCGCCTACAAAACTACATTCTGGCAACGACATCGTGACACTCCTCTGAACGACCGTCAACGTAAAGTACTCAACATGCTGCTGGATGGTTTTGACGGTAAGCTAAACTCCTCCAAGTGGTACAAGATAAACCACTGCTCGCAAGATACTGCGAACCGCGACATCCGCGACCTCATAGCGAAAGGCATTCTGCAACAGACACAAGAGGGCGGCAGAAGTACCAACTATGAACTGAAGAAGGACAAAACAATTATTCTCCGCAGACTGTTTAATTAGATACATCATGAACGTATATTTTACGCGGAAAAAGTGGCAATATTGCCAAAAAATCCGTGTAGCATTAGACGCAGTTGCAAGAAAAACATTACTTCTACTTATCCACCTGTTCTACAGCATAAAGTGGAACGTTCGTAAGCCACGACTCTTTCTGTATAAATGCGCCTTTGAGTATAAAAGGTTTCCGTTGTGAACTTAACTTCCATTTTATCAATTCGTTAATCGCATTTCTTTTCATGACCAATCACATTTCATGAGGGAATAACGCCCCGTTCATACACATTTCATGAGGGAATCCCGCCGCAAAGTTACACATTTTATGTGGGAATGCAAATAAAACAGATTTAAAAAAGGCTTGTCATAGGCTTAACTTCACCCACACGGTCGAACAATGACAGGCGTGAATTGTTAAATCTTCAGCAGGGACATGCAAAAAGTGGAGCGAAAACTTGGTGCAAACACCAAATATCAGTAACTTTGCAGAGATGTACCCGATGGAATCCATGAATAAGGAACGTGGGGAACGTAACGCTTTACAATAACCTAAATTCATAATAACAATGACAATTCAAAACAAACCTGCTCCTGGTAGGGGGGGATTTTTCGTGCTTCTTAGAAAACATAAATAGCCACAAAGGGTTATTTTTGATTCTCTTTGTAGCAATGTTTTATCCAGTGCTGTGCAACCTCACGAACGATGCAAGTCAATGGACACCAAAGCACTTTATCGCCGTTGCCGTACTGGATTTCTTTGAGGCTTACCTCTTAGTCGGTATACTCTCATTTTTCGGGAACAGGCGTGTCTCTAAGATCTTATCTGGGATATTCGTCTTTATTGTTGTTTTCGAGGGACTACTTCGATTGTCAGCAATAACCCTAGCACATGGAACGTTGGACGAAGACATTGTGGCTGCTGTACTTGCCACCAATGCAGCAGAAGCAAGCGAAATGGCAGGAACATTCTTCTCATTCAAAAACATCTGTCTGTTCCTTGGGTATCCCTGCGTCATAGCGGTCACTGCCTATCTGGCCAGCAAATTCAAAACCTGGTCTCCGTCAAAACTCCATAGCAAGGTAATTTTTGCCATCTTTCTTCTTTGCGGAGCATTTGTGGGGTATGTCCAATACGTCAAGAGTGTCTTTTTTACTTATGCAACCCCAGGCCAGACAATAAATCTCATCGTCTGCTATGACATGGTGACTCATTCCAACGACCATCATATCATTAAAACCAATCCCAACCTGACAGTAAACGAGAAGGGGCAACCGCCTGTCATTGTATGGATTGTAGGAGAATCTACCTCCAGTCACCATTCGTCTTTATACGGATACGACAAGCCTACTAATCCACTATTACAGAAGAGAGTCGATGCCGGGCAAGCATACGCTTACAAAAAAGTAAAATCTGCATGGACGCATACGCAAGAGAGCATCAAACTCATGATGAGCACATACAGCAAACAGTCTGGCGCGTCAGTCAAATGGTACGAATGCACCACGCTACCTGAAGTCGCACACCTCGCCGGTTATCACACATATTGGATCTCAAATCAAAGCAAGAAAGGACTGTATGACAACATCGTAGGGCAGTATTCAGAGTTCTGCGATACTAGCGTCTTCGTAGGCAACAAATTTGCGGGATGCAATCGAAATACATACGACGGAGAACTGATACCTGTAATGAGACAGTTCTTGACAAAGCCTACATCAAAGGATTTCTTCATCGTACATCTAATGGGATGCCACGACAAGTTCGAAAGTCGTTATCCTGACTCATTCGATGTATTCAAGGAAAACGACTATACCGACCGCCCATCATCACAACGACATAATCTGGCGACCTATGACAATGCTGCACTGTACAACGACTTCGTCGTAAGCACCATCATGAACCTTGTCAGCAAGCGTGAGGCGATAGTGGTGTATGCACCAGACCACGGTCTGGACATATATCAGACCCGCACCGACCATTGTGCCCATGGCATTGGTGGAGACAAGAGGAGCGAGAGTGTTTCGCGCGACATACCATTCCTTATATATATGTCGCCTCTCTACCAACAGCGTCATCCTGATGTTGCAACCGCCGTAGCGAAGTCAGTAAACCGGAACTTTGACACAGAGAACATGATATATCTAATGATGGACTTGATGCAATGCGACTTCAATCCACCAGCAGTGAAGAAGCTGTCGATTATAAGATAGAACAAGAGAAACAATTTATGCAGTCTGCTCCGAAAAAGTGTAACATGATACACTTTTTCGGAGCAGACTTTTATGATTTGCGGAGATTAGTCTTTTATTCTCCGCAAAATGTGCGGAGAATAATTATTTTGTCCTTCTCCAAACGACGAGGAGGGCAAGGAGGGCGTAGACTACGGTTTGAATCCACAGACGGTGGTATTCAGGTGCTACGTCGGGGAGGAGCGCACCCATACTACTCATGCGGACGAAGCCACGGATGGCGTTGGTGCTGGGGAAGATGGCGGCTACGCCTTCCCAGAATGGAGGTACGGCACTCATTGGCCATGACACTCCTGAGAGGAAAAGCAGGATGATGGAGGAGAACACCACCACGAGGATGACGCTCTCGCGATAGCGCACCAGTTCACTGATGCAGATGGCGAAGAAGATGCACGCCAACAGGTATGGAGTCAGGAACTGCAGGAGGTCCCAACCATGCACCATGGACACGAAACCGAAGATATGGGGTACGACGAGAGTTATCCACGCCAGCATCACGGCGAAGATGCTTCCGACGGAGAGAGTCTTACCCGCAAGTACTACAGCAGGGTTCTTGCCCTTGTAGTTGGCAAAATGCTTCTCACGCTCCGTACCTGCCAACATTCCGATGCCGAGTGCCAATGCCTGCTGAATAATGAGCACGAGAACGGCAGGGAGAATGAAGTTGCCGTAACCTCCTGTGACATTGAAGATAGGCACATCATCAAAATCAAGCGGTTTGGTGCCTATCTCTTCTTCACGCTTGGTATATTTCCCCAACAACTGCTTTTGAATCCCAGCACCCATCTCACCGCTAATGTTCGTGGCGGTCTGGAAGATGGCCTTATACGTGAGCATGTAGCTCATATCGCAATATACGCTGACGTGGGTCTGCTCCATCCTGCCGTTCTTCTCCTGGAAGTCTGCCGGGAAGTAGAGTATGCCGTATGCCTTGCCATGGCCTATCACGTCCTGCGCCTCAGCAATGCTGCCACACTGGTAAGCGACAGAGACATCCGGCGAAGCGTCAAACTTACGTGTGAACTCGCGGCTCAGGGCAGAATGCGAGTCGTCAACCACCACGACGGGCACTTCCCTCACCACCTCGTTGGTATAAATCCACGAGTAGATGAGCGGATATGCGAGTGGGAGGAAGACGAAGAAGAGCAGGACACCCTGGTCCTTGACTATCGTCTTCAGTTCCGACACCCAAGCGTAAGTAATTGCTGATATGTTGCTTTTCAAATTCATTTACAAAAGTCTTTAGCCCAAAGCACTACGGCTCATATCCAAATTCGCGGAACGCCTTTGCCATGCGGTGTACTACGAGCAGCGGCAACGCTGCGAAGATAATCAGTGCCGCTATGTGCGGCCACGCGTCAGCCAAAGGATAGTCGTTGAAGACGCAGAGTTGGTAGATGAGGTAGTAATGGCGAAGGGGGAACAACCACGCCACAGCCTGCAGTACTGGCGACATCGCCATTACGGGAAAGGCACTGCCCACCATCGAGAAACTCAGTACGCCCCACAGCGAGCAGATGCTCATACTCATGCGAAGGGACGGTATCAAACCGAAGAGGAACACGGCGAAGCCCTGTGATGCCACTACGGAAAGCAGACCGAGCAAGGCGATGCGCCCTACCCCACCAGGATGCGGGAAATGCAGGAAACCGAACATGTACAACGCCAGCAGATAGTAGACGGCAAGGAACACGACAGTCTGCGGCAACAGCTTTGCCTGCATGGCACGCGAGAAACTGCCGTTGGCAAGCGATATCCACTCGTCAAACGAGCCGAACTTTATCTCCGTACCCAGCGAATATGCCGTGATGAGAAATACGAAAAGCATGAAGCATGCCGGCACGAGCATCGTACTGAGATACACGTTGTAGTTTATCCACGGATTGCCCACCGTATGCGTGTCGAGTGCTATGGGTTGCAGGAACGCCATCGCCTGTTTCGCCGTCATTCCCTTTGCCAGCAATGTGGACTGTCCCACGGCGGCGGAGGCAAGCGTGCATACAGTCTTCATCTCCTTGAAGATGAGCGCACCGGCTGTGATGGACGTGCTGCTGTAGTAGAACGACATCTTGGGCTGGCGACCGGAGATTAGTTTCTGCGTCATGTCCTTAGGGAAGAGCATGAAGCCGTATATCTCGTTCTTCTGCATGGCATGGCGTGCCTCGTCCATGGACGGATAGTGCGCCACGACGTGCGAACTCTGAAAGCCGTCTATCATGCGAGTCAGCTTTCGGGTGGTCGTCGTATTGTCAAGGTCCACCACGCCGATAGGCATGTCCATAGGCTGTCCCGCGTCCATCAGCGTAGTGAAGAACACGGCACAGAATATCGGCATCACCACCATACATATCCAGTATATGGGATGCTGCAGAAGTATCTTTATTTCACGAATAAGAAGGGACACTTGATTCCTGAGACTTAAAATTTACTTGATGACCACGGACATGCCCGGACGCAGTCCTTCGAAAGGCTTCACGAAGTCCGCCTTCACCTCGAACGTCTTGAGGTCATACTGTCCGTTGCTCTTTGTAGCCTTCCATGTGGCGTAGCTGCCTTGGTCGCGTATTGTCTTCACCTTCATCTTCACCTCCTTGCTGAAAGCAGGTACGAAAGCCGTGAAGGTGTCACCCTTCTTCAGTCCATCCAGTTTGTCCTCGCGGACGTTGAAGCTACCCCATATCTTGTCCATCAGACTGATGGTCATGATAGGCGAACCAGCACCGACGAGTTCTCCCACCTTCGGGTAAATCGTGGCCACCTCGCCCTCCATCTGTGCCGTCTGCACGGTCTCGTGCATGTATGCCGACACTTCCTTGACGGCACCCTTGGCACGGTTTACCTGTGCTGCTGCAGCACTCTTCTCTTCCTTGCGTGCACCGTTGACGGCCATGTCATACTGGCTCTTTGCGGCCTTCTCCTGAGCTTCGTAAGCCTTGTAGCTTGCGTAAGCCTCGTCGCGCTTCTGCTCGCTGAGCACGCCCTCGTCGAAGAGACGCTGCACGCGTTCGTACGACTTCTTGTAAATATCGAGACCCGCCTTGGCCTGCTGCCAAAGCTCGTAGGCTCCCTGTATCTGCTCCTTACGTGCACCGGCCTGCGCCATCTGGCTCATTGCGGCGGCAGCACTCTCTGCGCTCTCTGCCTGCATGGCCTTTGCCTCCACCTCCGGTGCGTCGAGTATGACGAGCGTGTCGCCTACGTGGACGTAGTCACCCTCCTTGACGCGCAGTTCGAGGATGCGTGACGGCACCTTCGTAGACACGCGGTATTCTTCAACGTCAATCTGACCCTGTATCACTTCGTCCTCGCGTCCGATGGTAAAGTAGCCTATCAGACCTACCAGGACAACGACGGCAACAAAGATGCCCAAGGCTATCATTACGCTCTTCTGTTGTGCTTTGCTTTCCATATTCTGAGTTTCCTTTTCCTTTTTAATAATTGTGTTACTCGTAGCCCAGCGCCTTCTTCAGCGCCGACTCGCTCATCTTCACGTCGATGACGGCATCCACCTTATTGCTGTGCGCCTGCATCCAGGCTGTCTGCGCCGCCATCACGTCGGTGGTCTGCATCACGCCCTCCTTGAAACCGATGTTGGCACAGCGGAGGTTCTCCTCTGCACGTTCGATGTTCTTCTTAGCCGACTCCAGATTCTTCGCCGCCTCACGCACTTTGAAGTTGCTCTGGTTTATCTGCAACTCTATCATCTCGTGCGCCTCGTCGTAAGCAAGCTGTGCCATCGTAGTGGCGCACTTGGAGGCGCGTATCTTATACATCGTGTCGCCCCAGTCGAGCACCGGGATGCGAACCATGATGCCCACGTTGAACGCTCCCTTGAACTTACGTTCGAAGCCGTTGTAGACGCTTGGGTTTGAGAAGAGTACTCCACCCGTCACTGCCACCTGCGGCAAGTATGCAGCACGCACCACCTTGGTCTGCTGCTTGGAGAGGTCTATAGTCTGGTTGAGCAACTGCAGTTCGGGACGGCGTTCGTAAGCGCCTTCCTCCTGATACTGCGTTGCAGTAGTTGCCTCCAAGTCGCTGGAGTTCTCGTCTTCCAGTTCGGTATTGTCGTCAAGCGGCATGCCGCAAACCTGATTGAGGTACATGCGGGCAAGGGAGAGTCCGTTGTCCACCTTAGTCTTCGTCATCTCCGCCTCGTTGACGGCCACGTCCACTTTCAGTCCGTCGGCACGTGTTGCCACGCCCTCCTTTATCATCTTGTGAACGTCGTCGTCGAGCTTCTGCACGAGGGCGAGGTAGTCTGCTGCCAACTTCTGTTTCTGCCTGAGAGAAACGACAGTCCAGTAGGCATTCTCTACCTTATATAATATATCCCGTTCCTTGGAGACAAGGTTTGTGCCAGCCATCTTCTCGGCGATGTCAGCCATCTTGTTGCCAGCCACGATGGCGCCACCCATGAAGACGGGCTGCGTAAACATGGCTGATGCCGTAAAGAGGTGGTGGGTATTGGTGCGGAAGGCATCGACAATCTGCTGACCTATGGCATTACCGTCCGCAGCCAACTCTTGCGCCAGTTTTTGTCCCAAAGTGCCGGCGTTCTGCATCATGCCCTGAATCTTCTGTGCTTCAGCAGGACTGAGCGCGCCCTGCTGCACCATACTGGTCACCGCATTTGTGATACCAGTCTTCAAGTCGGGCATCTGTCCGGCGACTGTCTGCACGAACTCCGTGCCCAGATTGCCGATGGCAATCTTCTGGTCATCACTGAGCAGAGATATCTCACGACTGGAATACATATACCCGCCGGCAACGTCGATGTGCGGCAGGTATTTTGTTCGCGCAGCCTTACGCGTATTCTTTGCTATCTCCATCTTCACCTTCGCCATGCCCATCTGTTTGTTGGAGCGTACAGCCCTTGCCTTGCACGAGTCAAGCGAGAGGGTCTGTGCCCCAGATGTGCCGCATGCCGCAAGCGAAAGGAGCAAAACAACTAGTTTATTCATTATTGGTCATTTCTAAAACGGCTACAAATTTACGCACTTTTTACCAACAATCAAAATTTTTCACAATTTTCAAGACATTTAGGCTAGTGGTTTTGTACTTTCTACCAACCATCTTCTGTCCGATTCTTCCGTCAACAACGGAAGGAGTTCATCCTTAACACGTTGATGATACTTATCCACCCAGTCTTTTTCCTCCTTCGTCAGGAGTGTCACGTCTATCGGCGCAGTGTCTATAGGGCAGAGTGTCAGTGGCTGCAACTGCAGGTATCTGCCAAACTCGCCTTCACCGTTTTCCACCACTATCATGGTGTTCTCTATGCGCACGCCAAAGCGGTCGGCAAGGTACACACCTGGTTCGTCGGTGATGGTCATCCCGGGCATGAGCGGCGTAGGATGGTTGCCCTGCCCCACCCTCTGCGGTCCTTCGTGCACGCTGAGACATGAGCCTACGCCGTGGCCAGTGCCGTGGAGGTAGTTATACCCTGCACGCCATACCACCTGGTGCGCCACCGTGTCGAGCGCCGAACCCGTTGTTCCCTCGGGGAACGGCACAGTGGCAAGGGCGATGTTTGCCTTCAACACCGTGGTGTAGACGCGCCGCATCTCGTCCGTCACGGGTCCCAGTGCAACGGTACGTGTAATGTCCGTCGTGCCGTCGTAGTACTGCGCACCGCTGTCTATCAGTATCAGTCCCTCTGAAGCCAGCGCAGCGTCCGACTCGGGTGTTGCCGTATAGTGCACAATGGCACCATGGGCGTTGTACCCGGCAATGGTGTCGAAGCTGAGGTCAAGGCACTCTGGGGCTTCGCGGCGCAGCGACTCCAGTTTGTCGCTGACGCTTATCTCTGTCTGTCCGCCAGCCTCAACGGCAGGTTTCAGCCAACGGAGGAACTTCACCATCGCCACACCGTCGCGCAGCATCGAGCGGCGGAAGCCCTCTGTCTCTGCCGCGTTCTTCCTCGCCTTCATCAGTATGACGGGCGAAGGTTCACTAATGGCACGCTCCGTCAAGCCGCCGTCGGTAGTTCCCTTTATTATATTATATAAGGTGTATGACGCTCTACCCCATACCCGTTCGTCGGGATGCGTCTCCATGCGCTGGCGCAGGAAGTCCTTTATGCTGTCGTATGGCATCAGCTGCACTCCTGCTTTCTGCACGTGCTCCTGCCAGTCGCTGTCAAGTTCGGGAGTGTCGGTGTGGTAATACCTGTCTCCGACAAAGAGCCATGCCTCGTCCGTCGTCACGTACATATAGGCAAGGAACACTGGGGTACGGGGCACGTCGCAGCCGCGAAGGTTGGTCATCCACGCCACGCACATCAAGTCGGTCAGCAGATGCGCCTGGCAGCCCTTCTCCTTCATCGCCTCGCGCAGTCTCGCCAGTTTACTCTCCACCGTCTCGCCGGCATACTCCAGCGGATGCACGCGTATGGCACCGTGCGGCACGGCAGGGCGGTCTTTCCACACGACAGCCATCGCATCGTAGTTGGTACGCACGGTGGCACCGATATGGCGCAGTTCCGCCTTCATCGTCTCCACCTCGTCGTAGTCCATCACCATGCCGTCCACGGCGACACACGTGCCGCCCTCCACAGAGAGCTTACGCTTCACCCATTGCAGCACAGACGGAGTGTCCGCTAGTCCGTCCTTCATCAACTGAAACTCAGAGTCTTGCAACTGTTCCGCCGCCTGCAGGAAATAGCGCGAGTCGGTCCACAGCGCAGCCTCCTTGCGCGTCACCACCGCCGTGCCAGCCGAACCGTCAAAGCCCGACACCCATTCGCGGGCGTGCCAATGTGGCGCAACGTACTCGCTTGCATGCGGGTCGGTACTGGGGAATATGATAACGTCAATGCTCTCTGTTGCCATTTCGCGGCGCAACAGTGCCAAACGGTCATTTATTGTTGTCATGGTGCTTGTTCTTTTGTAAAATAGACATGACAAAGTTATGACTTTTTTGGCGAAAACACAAAAAGTCACAGACAAATTTCACGCGCTTGGCATTTTTTTTGTACCTTTGCCCGTGAAAACAAGATTGGATAATACTAAAATCAATTAAGGGCACGGCGCACCCTGTGGATGCTAAGTGTCATCTCATAACTTAAATAAAAGGAAAAAGGAAATGGCTTTTTTGACTAACGAAAAATTGGTGATTGTAGGTGCCGGCGGCATGATCGGTTCTAACATGGTACAGAGCGTTCTGATGCTCGGCTTGACTCCAAACATCTGTCTTTACGACATCTTCGAGCCAGGTGTACACGGTGTATTCGACGAGATGCAGCAGTGCGCATTCCCTGGTGCTAACCTCACATACACAGTAGACCCAGCTGAAGCCTTCACTGGCGCAAAGTACATCATCTCTTCCGGTGGTGCTCCACGTAAGGAAGGCATGACACGTGAGGACCTGCTGAAGGGCAACTGTAAGATTGCTGCCGAGTTCGGCGACAACATCAAGAAGTACTGCCCGGACGTAGAGCACGTCGTTGTTATCTTCAACCCAGCTGACGTAACAGCCCTCACCGCTCTTATCCACTCTGGTCTGAAGCCAAACCAGCTCACCTCTCTGGCTGCCCTCGACTCAACACGTCTGCAGCAGGCTCTCGCCCTCGAGTTCGGCGTACAGCAGGACAAGGTTACCGGCGCACACACCTACGGTGGTCACGGCGAGCAGATGGCAGTATTCGCTTCCAAGGTAAGCGTAGACGGCAAGCCTCTCTCAGAGATGGGTCTCTCAGCTGAGCGTTGGGAAGAAATCAAGCACCACACCGTACAGGGCGGTTCAAACATCATCAAGCTCCGTGGCCGCAGCTCATTCCAGAGCCCAGCTTACTGCGCCGTTAAGATGATCGAGGCTGCTATGGGCGGCGAGAAGTTCACTCTCCCTGCAGGCTGCTACGTCAAGGACGAGAAGCTCGGCTTCAAGAACGTCATGATGGCTATGCCTACCACCATCGACAAGACTGGCGTACACTTCGTAGAGCCAACAGGCACAGAAGAGGAGCTTGCTTCTCTGGCCAAGTCTTACGAGCACCTCTGCAAGATGCGCGACGAGATCGTAGAGCTCGGCATCGTACCTCCAGTAGACCAGTGGAGCGAGCTGAACCCTAACCTCTAATCTCTCCTACACATAGAGACAAAGTCCATTTGCCCTCAGCGGCAAGGACAAAAACAATACAAGCCCGAAGCTCCAACATCCTGAGTTTCGGGCTTTTTCTTTTACTTTTCCACACACATGAAGATTGGTATATTCGGCGGGTCCTTCAACCCTATCCACAACGGTCACATCGCCCTGGGCGAATGTATGCTGCAGGCTATGCAGCTCGATGAAGTATGGTATCTCGTCTCACCGCAGAACCCGCTAAAGCAGTCTGCCACCGATTTGATAGACGAGCGCGATCGCCTGCACCTCGTCCAACTGGCTCTTGAGGACCGACAAGGTCTCCGCGCCTCCGACTTCGAGTTCTCCCTTCCCCGGCCTTCCTACACCTGGGACACCCTGCAGGCACTGCACCGCAGCTTCCCCGACAATGAATTCACCCTCATCATCGGCGGCGACAACTGGGTGCACTTCGACAAGTGGGCGCACCACGACGAGATTGTTGCCACACACCGCATAGCCATCTTCCCACGCGAGGACTGCCACATAGACGAGTCTACCCTCCCCAAGAATGTCCACCTTGTCCACGTTCCGTTGGTCAACGTCACCTCCACCATGCTACGCCGCATGATACAAAACGGCGAAGACATACACCCGTACGTCCCCGCCGTCGTAGCAGACGAAATAGTCCGCAGAAGACTATACCTCCCAAATACAACCCCATCGAAACATTGACACAACGACCGTTTGGCAGTTGATTACAAGCATCTTACGTCATTATTCTCACATTTTCCACGAAGTCAAATTACACTTTTCCTACGTTTTCGATACCCCAAAACTACACTTTTCCTACGTTTTAGCACCCTAAAAACTACACTTTTCCTACGTTTTTAGGGGTCGAAAACTACACTTTTCCTTCGACACTGGCAAGAAAAGATCGGTAAAATGAAGAAATTACGTGATTTTAGCACGTATATGAAACAAAATCCGTACCTTTGCAACGACAATTGGTGCGCTTTGGTGCAACCGCAGTCATTCTCCCCCGCTGCAAAGCCAAGAGATTTTCTGCCGTTGAGCCATGCGCTTAAAAAGGGAATCAGGTGCAAGTCCTGAACAGTCCCGCTGCTGTAAACATCCATCTCTCCACACCCCACCCACGCCAGTCATGCTCACCCATGCCGCGCAGCCCGTGGAGACGTACAAGCACTCACACAGTCACTGACAATTTTTCGGGAAGACAAGCTTGTAACGCCAACAGTTCTTGGATGTAAGTCAGAATACCTGCCGTTGTTGCTTCCGCACAAGGCTGCCACCCGTGCACTTGGCGAAAGCTACGTTCAGAGTCCCGTGGGATGGACTCCGAATATCTATCATACACATATTAAAGATGTGATAAATTGTGACCACAACACACTCCATTGTGTTATGGTCACTGTTGACACATTTATTTCAAGTACACCAGAACAAGAAGAAAAAAGATGAACACACTATCCAAGCTCCAACAGCTGCTCTGCATCACAATAATGTCGCTTGCACTCACAGCCTGCGGCGATGACCCCGTGGAGCAGCCAACGCCACCGACACCCACAGCACCAACCAGCGAAAACCTAATCATCTGCAACGAAGGGAACTGGCAGTCGGACAATGGTCAGCTTTCATTCTATGAGGGAAAAACAGGAATACTGACAAACAAGTGGTTTCGTCAAGTAAACGGCAATAAACTGGGCGACACCCCCAACGACATCATACAGGTGAACGACACACTCATTGCCATCGCCGTCAACTGGTCCAACATCATACAGTACATCCGTCCCGACGGCACGGCATGCGGTGCAACGGAGAACGTCCCCAACAACCGCCGCATGTGCTCCGACGGACGCTACCTCTACATCACATCATATGCCCACAAATGCGGTGACAAGACATTTACCAAAGGATACGTGGCAAAGATTGACGTAGCAACAAAACAAGTGGTGGCAACGTGCGAAGTGGGTTGGGAACCAGACGGCGTGCGCCTCTATGACGGAAAGCTATACATAGCAAATACTGGCGGATATTCCTTCTCAGAGAAACATGAATACGAAACCACCGTGCAAGTGGTGGACGCACAGACTATGACTTCACTGAAGACCATCGAAACAGGGGCCACAAACCTCTACGGCGAGATGTCGCAGGCCGGGCAGTACCTCTGCATCAATTCGTGTGGCGACTACTACAACGTCAGCCCCAAAACCGTGATTGTAGACTGCGCTACAGACAAAGTGACTACGTTCGATTTCCCCTCTACGTACAACACTACCGATGGCAGTAAGTTCTATACCGTAGGTTCTGAATACTCTTACCTCACCGGACAATACGTCTACTATATCAAGACCATCAACCCGAGCACCCTGGAAGTGACGGACGGCATCTTCTGCCAGACAATAACCGACAAGATCAAGTCGCTCACCTCACCTTACGAGGTTTACGTATCACCACACACAGGCAACGTCTACTTCACCGATGCAGGCAACTACTCGTCAGCAGGCGACCTCTATGGCTACCGTCAAGACGGCACACCGCTCTTCGGAAAGCAGGAACTCTACATAAGCCCGGCACACATCCTTGCGATACCTGTTTATTAACAAGGTACAAACTGACATGAGAAAGATTATTATTAGCGGACTATTTAGTCTGGCATTATGCGCATCCCATGCGCAGACTCAAACTGTCGAGGTAGTGGAGTTTCATCCTGCCCCAGGGCAGTTCGTCAACGTTCTGCCAGCTGCCAATGAGGGTACCACGCACAGTGATATTTGTCAGAAAGCTACCGAGACCTTAAATGCGGGGAACGGACTTGTCCACTTGGGCACCTACGGTGGCTACGTCACAGTAAAGTTTGACCACCCCGTACAAAACAAGCGCGGCTCCGACCTACGTATTTTAGGCAATGGTTTCTATAACGAGACTACCTTAATCGGGTCTGTAGAGCCCGGCATCGTATATGTCGGCGTGGGCGACGACGTGAAGACATGCAAATGGTACGAACTGGCTGGCTCGGAGTATTACACCACCGAGATACACGACTTCTCCATTACATACTACAAGCCGACAGCAGAGGAAGGAGAGCATGTGCAGACTTCCTCCATCTATGACAACTACATCAAGTGGGAAGCCACATGGACGGACAAGAATGGCGAGCGACGCGACTCCACCGGCTACCACATAAAAAACTCGTATCACACCCAGTCCTACTGGCCTTTATGGGAAGACGGCGAAACCATGACCTTCAAGGGTGGCAAGTTGCCAAACAACGCTATACAAGATGGCTCACAATGGGAGCTATATCGCTACGCCAAGGATGCCTATGGTTACGTTGACGCATCGTCCAATACAGACGACTATTCTACTTTCGACATCGACTGGGCGGTGGATGCAGACGGCAACCACGTAGACCTCCCCGAGATAAACTTCGTCAAGGTCGTCTGCGGTATATTCCAATACTGCGGATGGTTGGGCGAGACATCCACTGAAGTGGCAGGCTTTCAGGACCTTCACTTAGTGGAAGGCTACGATGACAACCCTATCATCATTACGCCACGCACACCAACAGGCATCTCTGCGATAAAGACAAACAGCAGCTTTGCCGCCAAGGACGACAGCTTTTACGACCTGACGGGACGCCGCGTAGCTAACCCGACTAAGGGCATCTACCTCAAAAACGGAAAGAAATATATCTTTAAATAAACTTCAAAAACAACATGAAAAAGTATTTTTATCTATTGGCAATAGCATGTGCCACAGTAACTTTTACTGCATGCAACAACGACGACGATGCTCCAAAGGACGAGCTCCCCACCTATGATGTCGTGACTTTTGACGGAACGACATGGGATGCTCTGATTGACAACAAACAATATGGCGGAAAACTGCTGTATGGAGAAGACGGTCAAGGCTACAAAGCAGATAAAGATGTCTATGAATGGACCGATGCAACTACATCTTTACACTCTAAGCTCAACAATAGCTATGGAAGTTGGTGCTATTGGAATGGTGGTGCAGCGGTTTCCAACTACACGAATGATGTAAGCGAGTCTACTGGCTATACGCTACAATTGTCCATACCTACGGGTTTAAAGGCACATTCCGGCAACAATTTCCTTATGCTTAGTGGCTATAGCAGCAGCTATAGCGACTCCCGCCCAGTACTTGACTTCAAAGACGGCAAAGCACGCAAGGTATTGGGACTATACTATACTGCGTCTGCTTACTTCAATAGCGTGATGAAGTATGGCAATACCTCTTGTCCCAAGGCAACGTCCTCTACAATCATCAGCGTTGTCTTTGAAGGCTTTGACTCAACAGGCAAGTCTACAGGTACTGTATCTTGCACACTACAGAATGGTACAACATCTATGGCAGGTTGGGTGTATGCAGACCTCTCTAAACTTGGAGCCATCAACAGCTTAAAGGTTGGCTATACATACACTGACGACATGACGAACGATTATGGCTACTGCGCTCCAGGCTATGTAGCAGTAGACGATATCGCCATCGAAAAGTAACACAGACTCCTTCATAACAACCAAGCCCCCGACGGCAATACTTATCAACAGTATCGCTGTCGGGGGCTTTTTTTGTTTGTATATTTTTGCTTACATATTCACCTTCAGCGTCAGTGCGAACCGCCTGCCTGGCATGGGCCAGCGTTGTATCATCTCGTAGCGTTGGTCGAAGAGGTTCTGACACTCTGCCTCAGCGGTGTAGTGGCGTAGGAAATGGTAGCCTACCTTTACGTCTGTACAGTTGTATGCGTCCAAAGGGTCTTCGATGGAATTCTCGGTAGTCCAGTACCGTTTGTCCACAAACATGTGCGACAGGGATGCTGTCCAACCACGATGGCTAAAGGTGTAGACTGCCGTGGCTGACCATCGCGGCGAATAGGCTATGTAGTCGTTGTATGCTTTCGCCGTCGGGTCAGTGCGGTTGCGGTCGTCCTGGAACGTGCCTGTCAGCAGGAGCGAGTGCTGGCGGTAGGCGGCGTTTACACTTACGTCGACACCGAGGCAACGGGTGTGACCGTAGTTAAGCATGGTCCACTGGTACGACCCTTTTAGGGGCAAGCACACTATGCGGTCCTCCACACGGTTGTAGTACCAGTCCGCCTGCACGGTGACGTAGCGTCCGCTGTAGGTCAAGCCCACGTCAAATTGCTTGGTGTACTCCGGCTTCAACGAGCGGTTGCCCACGAGGGTATAGTAGAGGTCGTTGAGCGTAGGGGCACGGAATACTGTCTTATAGAAAGCGCGCAGCATCCACGGTCCTATGGTATAGGAGGCAAGGGCATTCCACGTCACTTTTTGCAGTGGGTCGGCACTGCCCCTCGTATGGTCGGTCACGGTAGTGTACAGTGCGCTGAGGCTCGTCTTTAGTCCGCCGTGGCTATAAAACCCAGAGAGCGACACCTTTGTGTCGAAGCGATAGACGTAACTGAAGTTCTTCACGTCGCACGTGAGGTCTGACCAACGGAAGTCGCCCGACCCGGAGAGTCCGAAATCACCCCAACGACGCGCCATCGAAAAGGCGGCATAGGCATCCTGCTGACGGTAGGCATTGTTGGCATGGACGGAGATATTCTCCGGGTAGTCCGAACGATAGTGCAGGTAGTCGTTGGCGTATTTGCCTATCGCCTTGAACTGTATGCCCGCCCCGAGTTGCCCCGTATAGGTGAGTTGCGAGAAGAAGTTGCGGTCCCACTCGCGCCCTACGTCGGTATATGTATCCGAGAGACGGCGTACAATGCCGCCCGGCAGTCCGCGACGCGAGTTGAAGTAGTACGTGTGCCATTCAAATCCCTTATAGAACGCACACCCCTCTATGCGGAACATGGTGATGTCGCCGTTGCGGCGCGTACCTGTAGTGTCTTCGTACTCGGTATGGTAGTCGAAGGGATAGTCGCCGTCGCTGTGTGTGAAGGCTGCATCGATGAATCCCCAGTTTTTATAGCTATACGTGGCGTTGACCTTATGCGTTCCGAACGATGCCAACTGGTAGGAGGCCACGAACGACGTACTGTCCGGACGGTGGGTCTTCAGGTATACCGTAGATGCCGAAGCATACTCTGATGCAGCCATGAGCATCTCCGTCTTATTGGCGTTGAAGAGTGAGACAGACTCCAGCGTTGTCAGCGAGTACTTGCCCAAGTCCACCGTACCGTTCTGTACATTGGTGATACGCACGCCGTCGAGATAGACTCCCACGTGCTGCGAACCGAGCGAGCGCACGTTGACAGTCTTCTGACCGCCCAAACCGCCATAGTCTTTTATCTGCACGCCAGCCATGTATTTCAGTGCGTCCGCCACGCTGGTGGACGGCAGTCCCTGCAGTTGTTTGTAGCCGATGGTCTGGTGCGGTGTGACCTCGCGCATAGACTTCACCACCACTTCGTCAAGAACATAAGCACTGTCAACGGACGCGCCTTCCTTTGTCTCCTCAGCCCCACGCATCGTACTGCCCCACACCGGACATACGGCAACGCTGCCCATCAGCGCGGCTACATATACTGTTTTTTCTCTATTTTGTATATGTTTGCGTTTGCGGAATATTTTCTGTCGTATTGGTGCAACCATAGGGGAGGAGGAATAATCTCTGTCTGTGCAAAGTTACAATTAAAAAAAATGTCATTTGTGACATTTTTTTCACATGCAAAGGTACTGAAAATATCCTACACAACAAATAACCACTTAAAAAAAGTGTCATTTGTGACGTTTTTTTTAAGTGGGTATGCAAGTAGGCTGTCCAATTTGATGTACCAACATTTTGAATATTTGTATCTTTGGGCTGAAATCTGTCAATCATATCAAAACTGCTCAAGTTATTTTTTGCACGTTACTTAACGACCAAATTAACGGCCCATTAACGGGCATTAATGTCCTAAAATATCGCATTAGCGTCCCCAACAACAAATTCCCATCAAACAACCGTTGGTGTTTAACCGAAAATCGTTACCTTTGCAAAAAATTAGGAGCAAGACTACCATGGCACTGAAACTTTACCCTATAGGAATACAGACGTTC
>CAVCKM010000047.1:0-3061 GCA_963602765.1 Alistipes putredinis
GTCATTCACGTCGAAAATTTTCATTAGCGTCGAAAATGTCATTCACGTCGAAAATGTCATTGGCGTGAGTAGCAGGAGAAGATGTCATTGACGCTGGCGGAGGGGAGCTTTGGCGTCACCAGGCTGACGAGGAAGACGACGGCGAAGCCTCCCAGCATGGCTACGGCACCGCAGTCGATGGGGTTGAGCAGCGAGTTGTGCAGCAGCATGTTGACTACGGTCAGCCCTACGCCCCATACGAAGCACGCCCATACGGCAAGGCGCGTGACGCCCTTCCAGTAGAGTCCGAGGAGGAAGGGGGCGAGGAATGCTCCTGCCAGGGCGCCCCACGAGATGCCCATGAGCTGGGCGATGAACTGCGGTGGGTTGAGGGCTATCATCAGCGATATGACGACGAAGAAGACGATGAGCACGCGCATGACGACTACCTTGCGGCGCTCGATGCGCTCGGCCACCTGGTCGTCTATCTGTCCTTCCTCCACTTCGCCTGCCGCGGACTTCTTGTCGCGGTAGATGAGGTCGAGCGTCATCGTGGACGACGAGGTGAGGACGAGGGATGCCAGGGTGGACATGGAGGCGGAGAGGACGAGCAGCACGACGAGGGCGATGAGCACGTCGGGGAGCGTCTCGAGCATGGAGGGCACGATGGAATCGTAGGCGTAGCGGTGGGTGGTCTCGTTGAACGCCGGCTCGGGGTATAGCCTGCCGAAGCTGCCAAGGAAGTAGCAGCCGCCGGAGACGACGAGGGCGAAGACGGTGGAGATGACGGTGCCGCGGCGGATGGCGCTCTCGTCGGTGATGGAGTAGAACTTGCCCACCATCTGGGGCAGTCCCCACGTGCCGAGGGAGGTGAGCACGACGACGCCGAGGAGGCTCAGGGGGTTGGGACCGAACCAGGCGGCGAAGTCGCCCGGCTGGAAACGGGCGAAGAGCCCGGAGGGGTCTGCCATGTCGCGGGCCGTGGGCACCTTGGCGGCCATCTGGTCGACGGCGGAGACGAGTCCGCCGTTGTTGTGGAGCACGACGGCGATGATGGTGACGATGCCGAAGAGCATGATGATGCCCTGGATGAAGTCGTTGATGGCGGTGGCCTTATAGCCTCCGAGGATGACGTAGACGGCGGTGAGCACCGCCATTATGACGGCGCAGTAGGAGTAGGGGATGCCGAAGCCCATCTCGAAGAGTTTGGAGATGCCCATGTAGACGCCTGCCGTGTAGGGGATGAGGAAGATGAAGGCTATGATGGAGGCGGCGATGCGCAGCCCCTCGTCGCCGAAGCGTATGCCGAAGAAGTCGGGCATGGTGCGGCTCTGGATGTGCTGGGTCATCAGCTTGGTGCGGCGGCCGAGGACGATCCATGCGAGGAGCGAGCCGATGACGGCGTTGCCGATGCCTATCCATGAGGACGACAGGCCGTACTTCCAGCCGAACTGGCCGGCGTAGCCGACGAAGACGACGGCGGAGAAGTATGACGTGCCGTAGGCGAACGCCGTGAGCCACGGGCCGACGGACCTGCCGCCGAGCACGAAGCCGTCGACGCTCTTGGCCTGTTGGCGGGAGTATATGCCGACGGCTATGACGACGAAGAAGAAGATGATGGTGAGTAGAACCTTGATGAACATAGGTCGGAGATAGATGAATAGGGTTTAAGTCTTTGTTTGGTTGTCAAGAGCAAGTGTCTGTTGGCGATGGGGTTAGAACGCCACCTGTGCCTGCACCATGAGCTGGTGGGAGTTGCCGCCGTCGAGGGCTTTCATGGCGTCGCTCTTGATAGAGTACACGTACTCGGCGCGCAGGCGGCACTTCTTGAACATCCAGTACTGGGCGCCCACCATCAGCTGGGTCTTCTTCAGACCGAGGTCGGTGTTGTAGTTGAAGTAGTCGGCCTCGGCCACGATGTCGAGCTGCTTGTAGGTCGGGATGGTCCATGCGGTGTATCCGCCGACGGAGTGGGCGCCACCGTCGCGTCCGCCAAGGAACTCGGCACGCGCCGTGACGCAACGGTCCTTGTAGTAGTCCGTGCCGGTGCTCTTGGACTTCCACAGGGCGCTGACGGCGTAGCGGTCCTGCACGTACGTCTCGCCGGGCTTGATGTCGGGGTTGTAGTCGGACTTGGCGTAGGCGTAGCCGTAGCCCTTCTGTCCGGACACGCCGATGGTCCAATGGGCGTCGGGGGAGTACTCGAACTTGCCGATGACGTTCTTCTGGTTGTTCTTGTCGGTGGTGTTTATCTTGCCGCCGTTGACCAGCTGCAGGACGTAGCGGAGGCGGTCCTTGGCGAAGGTGCCGCTCAGCTGTATGCCGAGGTCGCGTCCGCAGGCGTTGTCCATGAGCGGGTCGGAGCCGTTGAGCCAGTAGACGCCCTGCGACATGCTGAAGCTCTCGAGGATGGTGTTGGAGAGCATATTCTCCATGGTGAAGTTCTTCTTCCACTGGCCGATGCGCACGTTGAGTGCTTTGGCGGGGCGGTATTCGAGGTAGTACTCCTGCACGGCTCCGCCCTTGAATTCGTGCATGAAGTAGGCGTAGAACTTGGGCGTGATGTTGGCGCCCACCATGAGGATGACGCGCTTGAGGCTGAAGGTGTTTGTCGTAGGGCCGTCTTTGACGAAGCTGGCGTCGTATCCGCCCTGTGCGTAGCCTGTCACCTTGATGCGCGAAGCCACCGTGCCGGCCCAGTAGGCAAGGTCTTTGCCGCCGCCCTGCGACGGCTGGTTCTTGGGCGTGTACAGGGCACCGTGCTTCTCGGCCATTTCCTCGTCCGTAGTGGCTGCGTACCACTTTTCTGCGTTGGTGTCCGCCGTTGCGTTTTCTTCAGCGTTGGCAGCAACGGTTCCCATTGTCAATGCTATGGAGAAAGCGTAGATCTTTTTCATTGTTTAGGACTTGAATGTAGTTTGTGACTTGAATGTAGTTTGTGACTTGAATGCTTTTTGGGGACTTGAATGCTTATTTAGGACTTTAATTGCCGTTAATTGACCCTTAATTTAACCATTAGTAATATTCAAAAAATAACTTGAGCAGGTTTTGTACCTGTACGGGCTGAAAGCCCAACCACTCC
>CAVCKM010000048.1:0-2732 GCA_963602765.1 Alistipes putredinis
CCAATCGGAGTGGAACGTAGATTTGTGCGGGGTCTCGTGGGCCCCCTTTACGCCTCGCAGCGTAGGCGCCACCGGGCCTCAAAGCCGTAGCGGTTTTCGGCGCATGCCGTCGGCGCCCGTCCTCAAGACAGGCGCTGTGACCCCATCGGTTCGACCAACCGCTCGATTGAATTTTCGGGCTCGGCTTTACGCGACGCCTGCGACAACGAGAAGCGCGACGATGACGGCGTTGGCGCCAAGGATGATGGGCAGACCGTATTTGTAGTGAACCTGGCTCGTGTTCGCTCCGGACCTCTTTAGACCCAGAGCCAGGAGCGCACCTGCAGAGCCGCCCGCGACCGCAAGCGCCAGCACTCCTATTTCTCGCGGGTGGAGAGTGCTCTTCCGGCGCCGCTTATCATCGCGCAGAAGGACAACGATCGTCGCCACGTTGATCGCCGCAAGATACGCGATCAGCGGCATGTGGGACATGGGGCTCAGGTCAACGTGCCCGCAGGCGATATCGCCACTCCATGCGAGATAGATCGCCACAACCCACAGGAGCGAAAGCGCTACCGCGACGATATAGAGAAGCGAGTCGCCGTCGTCCCCACGATTCTGCGCCTTCTCGCCCGCGGCGCCAAGCAGCGCGGAGGTGAACAGCAGGACGGCGAGCATGCCGAAAGCCCCGCCCAATGCCGAGAGAACGAGCATCGAATAGGTGAAGAACGCCTCCGCTTCGGGAAAGGCTCCACAGACCACGCAGAGAAGGATGAACATCACGACATTCAGCGCGTTCACCGCAATCAAGTAGACCGCAAACAGGGGAAGGCCCCCAAGACCAGCCGAGGAAGCTGCGTTCGTGAGCATAACAGGCACCCCCGTGCTCCCCGCTATTGCCTCGGTGCCGAACCAGCCGACAAGGACAAGGGCTGCGACGAGGCCTATGGTACCGAGCGCCGCATTGGCTCGCCCATTAGACGGGCACTTGCCAAGACAGAACTTCTTCTTGAGTGGGAACAGCAGCCGTTCACCTCTCATGTTGAACAAGTCGAGGATAAGATGCGACGCAAGCCCGACGGACATCGCGGTACCGATCCTGGGATGGACTAGGCAGGAGCTCAAACCCCAAAGCGAGCAGCACAGCAGCGAGTGCGTGAACGTGCGGTGCGGGGTTCCCATGCCGACGACGGCAAGCGCGCAAAACAGCACCGCGCCGAACAGCGCGCCCGGCCCCGCACCCGAAAGAACGGATGAAGCGATACCAAGGTCAAAGAGCTTGTCGAGGACCAGCGACAGCGCAAGGACGGCTGTTATGCCGGGAACGCTCTTGAGGACCTCCTTCGCGTCGGGGTTGCCACGCACGTCGATGTCGCTGATCCACCCGCCCAGGCCGCCGCCGGCCACGGAACAGATCAGCGCGGGAACCGTCGTCGGCTGCGTAACGGCGAGCGCCGCCGCCATCCCGACGGTAATGTGGGTTTTAGCGAGCATAGACGGCTTCCCTCTGGCCCCGCGCCGTGCAGCACCATCGAAGTTTGATTAGCAATTTTAGATTGTAATCACGCACGGCAATGAAACTGCAGCTCTCGACAGCGGACCGCCGGCCCGCAACCATCGGGTCGTATAATTACCTATGTTGATTTCCCGGGGCGCAGGCCCCTCCCCATAGAAAGGCGACGGTGCCGAATGCCGACTCTTGATTGGATGGGCAAGGACAAGGTCGTGAGCCACCACCGCGACGTGCCCTATCGCGTGCTTGAGCGCGTACCCGAGAAGGGCGTGCTGGACAGTCACGGCTCGGACTGCGGCAACATGGTTATCCACGGTGACAACCTGGAGGCGTTGAAGGCGCTGCTACCTGAGTACGAGGGGCGCGTCGACTGCATCTACATCGACCCGCCGTACAACACCGGCAACGAGGGCTGGGTCTACAACGACAACGTGAACGACCCGCGCATAAAGAAGTGGCTCGGCCAGGTCGTCGGCAAGGAGGGCGAGGACTTCAGCCGCCACGACAAGTGGCTGTGCATGATGTATCCGCGCCTTCAACTCTTGAAGAAACTTCTTTCAGATGAAGGGGTCATCTTCGTCAGCATTGATGATATTGAGGCGTCGTATCTCAAGCTTGTGCTCGATGAGATATATGGGCGCACAAATTTCATTGCACAGCTTGTCTGGAAGAGCCGTCAGAACAAGGACAATCGCAACATTACCGGCGTTTCCAACGACCATGAATACGTGTTCTGCTATGGAAAGAGGCTGCGAGGTTCGCTGCGTAATATCGAGCAATACAAGAATCCTGATAATGACCCGCGTGGTCCTTGGGCCAGTGCAAACATGGTAGGTCTTGCTACAGCCAATCAGCGGCCCAACCTGCACTATGACCTGATTGACCCAAACACTGGCATTAATTACGGCAAGCCTCTTAAAGGCTGGCGCTACGATCGGACTACCATGGCTCGCCTTATTAAGGAAGACAGGATATTGTGGCCGTCCGCGCCGGAAGGACGGCCCAGAAAGAAGCAGTTCCTTAGCGAACTTGATTCTATGTACACGGGATTCTCCTCCTTAATCGCTGATGGCATATATACAAGCAACGGCACAAAAGAACAGCGAAAGATGTTCGGGGAGCAAGTTTTTGATTTCCCAAAATGTTCCGACTTCGTTGCCGCATTGATAGAGCAGTGCATAAACAAAGAAGCCATTGTGCTTGATAGTTTTGCCGGTTCAGGCACGACTGCGCATGCTGT
>CAVCKM010000049.1:0-2986 GCA_963602765.1 Alistipes putredinis
GGTACAGGTTGAATCCATGCCCGATGCGCTCTGCCCCCAGGGCAAGTGCCGACGCGACCTCATTGTTGTCCTCCTTCAGGCTCTCGCCGGCATGGAGAGTGATATGGAGCGACGGGTTCTGGGCGACGGCATTGTCTATCAATGGTTTGAATTGCACCAATGGCAAACTCAGATCCTCCTCGTTAACAAAGTCGAGGCCCACCACGAAGTCTGTCCCTCCCGCTATGGTGTCCTTGATGTTCTTGCTCGCATACACTCCGTTACGAAACAATTCCTCATTGAACTGTGTCTTGTCAGAACTGTCGGTCTTCTCCTTCAACCCGCAGAAAATGACACTGACGGAGAAGGCGGGGTCCACCTTGCGGGCGGTATTCTGCGCACGATAGAATGTCCGGGCTTGGTCGAGCGCCTGCTCCTCGGTGCCAAAGAACAGAACCCTTGGCTCCATGTGCGTCACGCCCTGCTGGATGTAATACTTGAATGAGCGGGTGAGATAGTCCTCCAGCAAATCATTGGTGGGAGTCACGTTCGTCGTTTTGATGAAGAGAGTCCGAAACCAATCCCATACCCGCTTTCCGCTGTTTCCCTTCACGCTCCATGCCTTGATGAAATCATCCGCCGTGAGTCCCGACTCCAGCGCCTCTGCAAGAGCTGCATATCCCTTAGGGACATTACTACCCTCCGGGCAGAAGATGATTGTTCCAAGAGAATCTCCCGCCGTGGTGTTGACCTTGAGCACCGGGTGGTCTTTCACGTAGTCCACGAGCATATCCAACGGCAGGAAGGTGGGATGGTGTACATGCAAGTCTGACCCCTTCGGCATCTTCTGGCAGAAATCGTACAATTTGGACGACCGGAATGCAGCCCCGCTAACCAGGAAATCCTGGTCGGTAGGACTATATGTCTTCTTCAACTCTTCCTTGTAGCCGTCAAACACTTCCTCCAAAGTGTTCTCGCCCGTACCACTCGTATTACTTTCTGTCGAGCATCCTGACAACAAGATGCTGCCGACCATTCCCAAGAATAATATTCTATGTTTTTTCATTATGATAGTATGGTAATATATTCCTAAATTCCTTAGTTCTTGGCATGTGCCGTCACGCCCGTGTCTTGGTGTGCGCAAAGTTACAAGAATTCTGTGAGACGTGCAAATCCCACATGCCTTATTATGCGACTTTACAATAATGGCACTAAAACTTTTTCATGTACCAATGCGGTTGTCTAAATAAAGGGTAGTATTATAAGTCTTTCTTTTAGCAAAAAACAGCACATGATAAGTCTTTCTTTTAGCAAAAAACAGCGCATGATAAGTCTTTCTTTTAGCAAAGTTAACACAAGAAACTTGCATACGTCACTAATTATCAGTACTTTTGCAATCATGTAACATAAAAACGAGTATCTGGCGTATGAACAAAGAGAAATATTTGACAAGAAATATAGACCGGGCCTTACAGGAATGGAAAGACAACCCTCGCAGAAAGCCGCTGCTTCTGAGAGGGGCCAGACAGGTGGGAAAATCAAGTTCCGTCAGACATCTAGGCGAGAGTTTCAAGTATTTTCTGGAGGTGAACATTGAAAGAAACCCAGAGGTGGTGGAATTCTTTCAAGGCAGTCGCGACGTAAAGAGCATCACGGCAAAACTCGCCGATTTCTTTGACGTTAGAGTAGTCCCAGGCGAAACACTACTCTTCCTTGACGAGGTGCAGAAGAGTCCGGACGTCATTCACAGCTTGTGGTTCTTCAAGGAAGACTACCCGGAGCTGCACGTAATAGCAGCCGGTTCACTCCTGGAGTTCGCCCTCAAAGACCTGTCGTCGTTTGGTGTAGGCAGGGTCAGCTCATTGTTCATCTACCCGATGTCCTTCGACGAGTTCCTGTTGGCAACAGGCAAGGCAGGACTGCTGCGCGCCAAACAAAAAAGCGACTCGGAGCATCCGTTGGAAGAGGCATTCTACAATAAGCTGGTAGAGACTTTCAGAAGCTTCATGCTTGTGGGAGGCATGCCCGAAGCTGTGGCAACATACGCCGAGACTGGCTCCTACCGCTACAGCAGCGACATCGTCAACGAAATCCTACAAGGCTATCAGGACGACTTCGCCAAGTATAGTGCCAAGGCGAATCCGACGCTCCTGCGACAGACTCTGATAAGCGTGGCCCATCAGGCCGGAGCCAAATTTGTGTATAGCCGCGTGGAGGGAGAGTACCGTTCGGCAGAAGTGAAGGCAGCCCTGGAGATGCTGAAGGACGCGGGACTTATCATCCCCACCTATCATACGGATGCCAACGGAGTGCCTTTGGGAGCTGAGATAAATGAGCGAGTGGTAAAATATCTCTTGCACGACACCGGCGTGCTACTTGCCATCCTTGGCATAGACGACGATACGGACTCCCTCATCAAGGAACTGATGATAGCCGATTCCATCGACTTGGTGGACAAAGGACACGTGGCAGAGATGCTGGCCGGACTGGAAATCATCAAGTATGCCTCACCGCAAAAACGCCATCAGCTGTACTACTGGCAGAACATGAACAAGGGCACCTGTGCCGAAGTGGACTACGTATTGGCGCGTGGCGGAAATATAGTGCCGATGGAGGTGAAGTCAGGTGTGAAAGGGTCGATGAGCAGCATGTATTCGATGATGCGCAATACAGAGAAACATATAGAGCGCGGCATCCGCTGCTCGCTAGAAAACTTCGGCTGCTTCAACAGTCCCAACGGCAAAAGAATTGACATCGTACCGCTCTATGCCATCTCAAAAATTCAAGATAACATCTACAATAGTAGAAACTAAAAAGGGCTTGTAGCCCCGGTGCACTGCACGTGCGCCTGGCGAACTATGGCACTTACGATGGCTGTACTACACATTAATATAATAGTATGATAAAAATCCCTGCTGTAGGAAGAGGTTCCTATGGCAGGGATTTGGCTTTTCTATGTTAAAGTTGCAGAAATATTTGGAGGTTTATTTTATTTTGTTTATTTTTG
>CAVCKM010000050.1:0-10478 GCA_963602765.1 Alistipes putredinis
TCTTGAGCAGGGCGGACAGCACGGTCTTGGCGATGCGCTCGTCTTCCATAAGGAACTTGAACACAGAGTCGTATATCGGGTTGGCAACGGTTATCTTCATACAGTTTCCTCCATCGTTTTGATTACGAGGGCAAAGATAACACTATTATTTGGAACGGCAAAAGAAACGATAGGAAAAAGTTAGAAAATTCAAAAAAGTCTCAAAGTATCATTTCCAACTTTTTGGCGCGCCACATTCGGCTGATTTACAGTATTATAACTAATGGGGGTTTTTGCTTCTTTCGATAAAAAGTCTCATAAAAGTATCATCAAAGTATCATCAAAGTATCATCTCTCCCCTTATTTTATACCGCCTCGATGCCCGCGCCGTGGGCATCCTGTCCCCGCACCGTGAGCATCGAGTCCCCACGGCGCGGGCATCGAGTGCCCACGGTGCGGGCATTGAGGGGCTACCAAATGGGTGGACAAAACAGATTCTGATGAGACTTTGATGATACTTTTATGATACTTTGATGATACTTTTACCGAGAACTCCAGACAGTCTCACTCGGGCTATACCATTAGAAGTCAAGCTGATACGACGTGCTCAAAAAACTCAGGAATGATACTTTGAGACTTTTTTTGCTAAAAAACTTTTTTTCACAATGTAGCCCAGTGTCATGAAACGCTCCTGCATGCATTTTACAAGATGTAGTATTAGTGTACTAATAATGGGGAGTACCATACCTCAATGGTGCTTTCATCTAAAAACTATCGGGAAAATGATGGCTTTATCAAATAATTATCGTAAATTTGCACCAACAATGCCGGCACAGGCTAAAAGATAACGACAGAGCTATGGCAATAAGAGAAAGAAAGAAGCGTATCTACCGCAAGCGCATCCCATATGGAATGCAGAATTTCGCAGATGTCATCACGGAAGACTGCTACTATGTAGACAAGACCCCCTTCATCGAGGAAATAGAAGAATCCAACAAGTACTTCTTCTTCATACGCCCTCGCCGGTTCGGCAAGAGCATTACCCTCTCCATGCTCGAAAACTACTACGACATCAATAAGAAGGACCAGTTCGAGACACTCTTCGGAGGGCTTTACATCGGAGAGAACCCGACACCGGAACGCAACTCCTACCTTGTCATCCATCTCAACTTCGCCATGATTGCGGCAGGGCTGGACAACTACCAGAAGGGGATGGACTCTCATTGCAACATCAAGTTCTGCAGCTTCTGCGACAAATACGCCTACCTGCTTCCTCCCGGCATCAAGGAGGAGATGAACCAAAGGGAGGATGCCGTCGCACAGCTGACCTTCCTCTGCGAGCAATGCGAAGCGGTAGGACAGAAGATATACCTCTTCATCGACGAATACGACCACTTCACAAACAAGATTCTCGCCAACAACGAGCATCTCACCCGATACCGCGAGCAGACTCACGGCGAGGGATACCTGCGCCTCTTCTTCGACACCATCAAGGGCGCGGCAGGCGGAGCCTTGGGGCGCGTATTCGTGACGGGAGTCAGCCCCGTGACCATGGACGACCTGACAAGCGGCTTCAACATCGGCACCAACTACTCCCTCGCGCCCGAATTCAACGAAATGACAGGATTCACTGAGGAAGAAGTGCGGGATATACTTGAATACTATGCAAGTGTGCTTCCCTTCAACCACTCTGTCGACGAGCTGGTGAGAGTGATGAAACCGTGGTTCGACAACTATTGCTTCGCTCTCAAGAGTTATGGCAAGACCACGATGTACAACTCCATCATGGTGCTCAACTTCATCGACAATTACATCCGCAACGACTACGACATCCCCGACAAAATGGTGGAGCCCAACATCCGTATCGACTACGACAAGATACGCATGCTCATTCGCCACGACAAGGATTTTGCACACGATGCCAGCATCATACAGGAACTCGTGACCAAAGGATACGTGACGGGCAAACTCGTGGAGAACTTCCCTGCCGAGCGCATCAACGACCCGGACAATTTCCTAAGCCTGCTCTTCTATTTCGGCATGGTGACGATAGATGGAGAGTATAAGGGTGCGACCAAGTTTGTCATTCCCAACGAAGTGGTACGCGACCAGATGTATACCTACCTTTTAGACACCTACAAGGAGAACGACCTCACTTACGAAGCATACGACAAGGGCAAACTAGAAAGCAGATTGGCATTTGACGGCGACTACAAACCCTACTTCGACTACATCGCCGACTGTCTGAAACGTTACTCCTCGCAGCGCGACAAGCAGAAGGGCGAGGCGTTCGTCCACGGCTTCACACTCGCCATGACCAGCCAGTGCCAGTTCTACCGTCCCATCTCCGAGCTGGACAACGACGGCGGCTACGCCGACATCTTCCTCCTGCCCCTATGCGACATCTACAAGGACATGACCGACTCATACATCGTTGAGCTGAAGTACTGCAAGTCGTCCACCACCGACGACCAGATAAAGCAGCTCTTCAAGGAGGCCTCAGCACAAATCTGCCGCTACGCCGACAGCGACATCGTCCGCGAGTCGGTAAAGACCACCACGCTCCACAAGCTCGTGGTCATCTACCGCGGCACGGAAATGGTGGAATGCAAGGAGGCGGAAGAAGAAGCATATTTCCTTTCCTGAAGGAAACAAACATCACAAAATCAAAAGTAGACATCTTCATTGTCCGCCCCAGTGGCATCGATGAACTTTTTCATACATCTCCATCCTGAACGAATCGGCAAAAAGTGAAATTTTTGCCGATTTTTGGCTTATATGACAAAAAAGATTTTCAATCTAGCGTCAACGTATCGCCGCAGGCTCTTGCGGCTTCGGGGCGGTGGGTGACGCAGATGATGGTGCGGCCGGGGTATTCGGTTGACAGGCGTGAGAGGAGTTCACGCTCTGTCTCGGTATCGAGGGCGGAGCTTATCTCGTCGAGCAGCATCACCGTGCCTTCTTTCATCAAGCCGCGGGCGATGGCGATGCGCTGCGCCTGCCCCTCGCTGAGCCGGGCGGCGTGCTCGCCGATGACGGTGTCGATGCCCTTCGGCAGACGGTTCACGAAGTCGGCCACGGCGGTGTGCAGCGCCTTGTGTATCTCGCCGTCCGTGGCACGGGGGTTGGCAAGGAGAAGGTTGTCGCGTATGGTGCCGCTCATCAGCGTGTTGCCTTGCGTGACGTAGACGATGTGGCGGCGCATGGCCTCGCCCGTCACCTCATTGCCGTCGGCATCGTAGAGCGACACCTTGCCCTGCGTGGGGATGATGAGACCGCTGACGATGCGCAGGAGGGTGGTCTTCCCTCGCCCCGTCTCGCCAAGCAAGGCGGTGGAGGTGCCGGGACGGAAGTCGTGGCTGAAGGAGGAGAGGATGGGCGACTGGCTGTGAGGATAGGCATAGGTAACCTGCTCCAGACGGATGCCCATGCTGGGGATGCCTAGGAGGGCGACTGTTGGCTCATGATTAGTTGTTGGTACTTCAGGGGCAGATTGTTCCAATGGCGTTTCCTGCTCCAGACTTTCCACCTCCCATATACGGTCTACGCTGGCGGAGGAGTGCATCAGTTGCGGCACCATGCCGAGGAGGGTGAGAATGGGGTTCTGTATCTGCGAGACCAACTGGAGGAAGGCTGTCATCACGCCGACGGTGACCACACCGTTGCGCAACTGTATGCCGCCGTAGACGAAAGCGCCGAAATAGCCGAAGCTGAACGACAGACCGAGCAACAGACGGGACACCAGGGTGAACTTCACCCTGCGGCGCACCAGACCCACAAGCCGTGACTGCATCGCCTGCACCCTGCCTGTCATGACACGCTCGCCCTGCAGCACCTTGACGGCAAGACTCTGCTCGACGCTCTCCTGGATGGTCTTCTGTATGTCGCTCTCTTCCCTGCGGATGTCCAGCGTCATCTGCTTCAGCCTGTGGGAGAGATACTTGGCGCAAACGATAACAACGGGGGTGGCGAGCAACAGACTCCACGCCAGCCATGCGTCGAAGAAGCGCATCAGGAGGAAGGCGCACACCAATTGCACCAAGGTGACTACCATACCGGGGAGCACCTCGGTGACAACATTGGAGACGGCGAGCACGTCCTGCTCCAACCGCTGGCATACGTCGCCGGAATGGAGGGCATCGGCATCGGCGTACATCTTGCGCCCCATCACCAGTCCGAACAGGCGTTGGCGGATGCTGTTCTGCTGCACGGTGTTGGTCATGTTGGAGAGATAGTACACGGTCTGCCGCGCCGCCACAAGCATTGCCACCACGGCAAAGATGACGGCAACGTCCTTAGCCACGCCGTCGTGCCAGATGGACACGTCGATGAAACGGCGTGAGAGCCACACCAGCAGCAGTCCCAGTCCCACCTGTACGAAGCCTGCCAGGATGCGCAGCAGTATCTGGCCTCGCACACCTGCCGTCTGCCGCCAATACCATTTGGCGTATCTTATCATTCGAGCAGTCCCTCTTTAGTCCAGGAGGCTACGGTCTCCCGGCAGTCTTTAAGGGCCTGCGCCTCGTCCACCTCGTACTCCTTACACAGGGCAGCGGCAAGGCTCTCGGGGGTGAAGTCGCCCTGACGGGCTGCCTCTTCCCACAGGAAGGCAGCAGTCTCGTTGAGGTTGATGAGTTTGCTGAAGTCAATGGCCTGCATGCCTTCAGCCGTGATGATGCTCATGCCGCAAACCTGGCGGAGCACAAAGTCTTTCTTTTGTTTCATTGTCTTGTATGTTACGCAGGAGCTTACTCCTTATTATATTATATAGGTATTATATGCTTACCGGCTGCTCACTTTCCTATCAGCCGCAGAGCCTTCAGCAGTACGCGGCGGAGAGGTTTCAAGCGCATCCACAGTCTCCACCTGCAGCGTGCCTCGGGCGAGGTCAGACTGCGTTTCCGCCCCATGGCATCAACGACGTTTATGCCTTGCGCCACGACATCCTCCATGAGACAGTGCTCCTTGAAGCCCAGATTGCCGTCGCCTTCGAGCACCAGCCGGTTGCCGTCTATCTGCACGATGCGGTGCACCACGTGGTAACCCTCGCGCACCTTCGCCATGACGACATCGCCCGGCTGCAGACCTGTATCTAATCCGGAACTGGCAGGCAGCGGCACAAACTCCACCTTCTCCCTGCCGCCTGTAATGAACGGACGCATGCTCTGACCGTCAACGGGGAGGATTACCGGTTGCCCCTGGTCGATGAACTTCTTCACCTCCCCTATCACGAGGGCCGACTGTAGCTTCATGCCTCGCCTCCTTCTCCCTTGTCTGCCACGCTGCCCCAGCAAACTCTTGCGGCATCGTCGTCCGGCAGGCAGTCGAGCAGAAAGACGCGGCAGCCCTTCAGCACCGCCTCTGCACTGGCGTGCAGTCCGTCGGCAATGGACTTGTCCCACCGTTTGCCCGACACGGACTCCGTGATGGCGACGTAGGCATCCAGGATGCCGGCCTGACGAATCTCGTTCTTCGGTGCCTGGCGCAACTTTACTATAGCCCCCACGGGGTATTGCTCGTTCTTGTAGCAGGGTGTCTTGCCGCTCCATGGCGAACCGTATACTATGGGCATCCCCTCGGCATTGATTCTCACCACAGGGTTATCGTCGTTGAGCAGGTGGGTGTCTGCGATATTCTTCAGCCACAGCCGCGAATGGGTGCTCTTGCCCGTGCCGCTCACGCCAAGGAACATGTAGCCCTTCCCTTGCCACACAGTGGTGGAGGAATGGAACAGCAGGGTTTGCAGCGGAGCTGTGGTGAAGGCAAACAGGAGCATCAGCGTATTGTCGATGGCGTTCTGCATCCTTTCCACATTAGTATGTAGCGTAGCGGTGCGGTAGTCGCCGGAGCACTCCACGAATGCCTTTTTGTCGCCCCAGTAATAGGCGATGGCTTTACGTCCGCCGGCAAGGTTGCCGCTGGCGATGGTCTGGCCGTCCTCGGTCTGGCGGGTCTCTTCCGAGAAGTCTTCGGGGACTGTCACTTCCGTGTCCAGCCGTATGTCAAGTTTGAATAAAACGGCAGGGGATTCTTCCGTCTCGAACGGACGGTACGCCGCCATCATATTTCCGGTTGCAACAAGGGCAGCCGAGGGGATGGTGACAGCAAAGAGGTGGTCCGCCACCCGGTAGGTACGGGTAGCGTAACTGTCGGCGTGAACAGTATTTTCGTCTTTTATCATAAGAATAGGTTCAGGTCCTTTCGGTTTTCGTCCACAAATTTAGACAAAATATTCCGAATAAGCCATTCAACTGTTATACGTACTTCTTGAGGGCGCGTACCACACCTGCCGCCCACGTATCAATGCCGCCGTCCATTTCGAGGGACGACACCAGCTTTATGACGTTCTGTATCGGCATACCGTAACGCAGGACGCCGGAGATGAGCTTGGCGTAGTTCCAGTATTCCGGGTTGAACTTCTCCGACAAACCCTCTACGGTAGTCTTGTAGCCACGACGGTTCTCAAACTGAAAGTCGTAGCGCTTCGTGCCGTCGGCATTGACGTGCTTTATTATCTTTCCCGTCGAGACACCCTTTGGCAGTATGATACCCTCTTCGTCATCCTGCAACCCCGTGAATATCTCGTATGGCTTGCCGTCAAGCAGACCGATAAATGCCACCCACTTGTCCTTGGCGTTTTGGAAACGCACTACGTCACACTCCAGAATCTCTGGACGTCTCAGTTCTTTGTTGTTCTCCATATAATCTCTACGTAGTTATTGTTATTTTACCTCCACACGCTCCTTCAAACGCGGGAAACGGAATATTATCGATAGCAACGCCACAAGCAGGAGGGCGTACGGATAATACAGATACGGGATAATCTCCACAGCACTGCACGATGCCAACGCCGATGCCATCAGCAACTGTGCCCCGTACGGCAATATGCCCTGCATGATGCACGAGAAGGTATCAAGTATACTTGCCACACGGCGGTTGTCCAATTTGAAACGCTCTGATATCTCCTTTGCCAAGCCAGACACCGTGATGATGGCGACAGTGTTGTTCGCCGTACATACATCTACAAAGGACACCAGCGCAGCAATAGAGAACTCAGCCCCACGGGCAGACTTCGTCATCTTCAGTATCTTGTTCATGACATAGCTTATGCCTCCGTTTGCACTAATCAACTCCAGCACGCCGCCGGCAAGCATAGTAACGATGATGAGCTCACCCATACCGTTTATTCCCTCGCCCATCGCACTGAACCACGTGAATATAGTATAGTCACAATATAGCAGTCCAACCACTCCCGTAGCCAATATACCCAGACAAAGCACCACAAGGACGTTAACACCGAGTATGGCGATGAATATCACCAACAGATAAGGTAACACCTTTATTAAATGAGGAGCCTGAACGTTCGCCGCCTTAGCCATGTCAGTACTCAGAAACATATATAGCAGTACAGTAAGTATCAACGCCGGCAAGGCAATATAAATATTTGTCATGAACTTGTCACTCATCTTGCACCCTTGAGTCTGGGTAGCCACAACAGTGGTGTCAGATATGAACGAGAGATTGTCACCGAAGAACGCGCCGCCAACGATGATAGCTGTCACCATTGGCACATTCAAGCCCGTAGTGTTGGCTATTCCGACAGCAATAGGAGTCAGTGCAACGATAGTGCCGACACTTGTACCTATCGACACACTGACGATAGCAGAAGCCAACAGCAAGCCTATATACAAGGCATCAGGAGGCACAATGCTCAACGTGAGGTTCACCACCTCATCGATACTGCCCATTTGCTTTGCCGACTGCGCAAAAGCACCAGCAAGAACGAATATCCATATCATCAGCATGATATTCTTCTGCGCCGCACCACGACCGAACGTCTCTATACGTTCAGTCAACGTGCCCTTGCCTACTGCAATGGCAAATACGGACGTTAGAGTAAAGGCAACCGTGATAGGCACCTTATAGAAGTCACCTGCAACAATACCCGCTACAAGATAGACTACAACGAAAAAAATTAAAGGAGATAATGCTTTCATAAACACAAAGGTACACAATTTTTACTTGTGTACAAATAATTTGCAAGACAAAATGCCGTATATATACGAAATAAGCCGTTTCCAATGGTGGAAACGGCTTATTGTATTTTATAAAGTCCTTTGACTAACGAATCAGTCTAAATGGACATTATTCAGCTTTTAAAGTGTCAAAAGCTAATGGCTTACTCAGCTGCTTGAGCCTCTGTTGCCTCTGCTGCTGGAGCTTCAGCTACAGGAGCCTCTGCTACCTCTGCTGCTGGAGTCTCTGCTGCCTTTTTGGAAGAACGGCGGCGAGTCTTCTTTGCTGCTGCCTTAGGAGCCTTTGCCATAGCCTCGTCGAAGTCAACGAGCTCGATGAAAGCTACGTCTGCTGTATCACCCTGACGGAAACCGAGCTTGATGATACGAGTGTAACCACCTGGACGGTCACCTACCTTAGGAGCAACAACGCCGAAGAGCTCCTTGATAGCGTACTTGTTCTGCAAGTAGCTGAAAACTACACGACGGTTGTTTGTTGTATCTTCCTTAGAGCGTGTGATCAGTGGCTCTACGTACTTCTTCAGGGCCTTAGCCTTTGCTACGGTCGTAGTGATTCTTTTGTGCATGATCAGCGAGATGGCCATGTTTGCAAGCAGGGCACCACGGTGAGATGCAGTACGACCGAGATGGTTGAATTTCTTATTATGTCTCATTTTGTTTTAGACTTCTTAGTCTTGGTTCAATTTATATTTTGAAATGTCAGTTCCAAACGACAGATTCAGACTCTCGAGCAAATCATCAAGCTCTGAAAGCGATTTCTTACCGAAGTTGCGGAACTTAAGGAGGTCAGTCTTGTTGTACTGTACCAAGTCGCCGAGTGTATCAACATCAGCTGCCTTGAGGCAGTTCAGCGCACGAACACTCAGGTTCATGTCGATAAGACGAGTCTTCAGCAGTTGACGCATGTGGAGAATCTCCTCGTCAAACTCCTGGTTGACATCAATGCCAGACTCTTCCAGCTGAATCTTCTCGTCGGAGAAGAGCATGAAGTGATATATCAGAATCTTGGCAGCCTCCTTCAGGGCATCCTTCGGGTGAATGGAACCGTCCGTCGTAACTTCTATGACGAGCTTGTCGTAGTCAGTCTTCTGCTCAACACGAGTAGGCTCTACAGAGAACTTTACGTTACGGATTGGGGTGTAGATAGAATCAATCGCTATTGAGTTGACATCAGTGCAGTACTCACGGTTCTCATCAGCAGGCACGTAACCGCGACCCTTGTTGATAGTGAGAGTAATTTGCATAGATGCCTTGGAATCTAAATGACAAATCACCAAATCGGGATTTAACACTTCAAATCCAGTCAGATACTTATTTATATCACCTGCCTTGAACTCTGTAGAATTCTCGACCGTGATGTTAACTTTCTCATTCTCGAATTCTTCTACTAACTGCTTGAATCTTACTTGCTTCAAATTCAAGATGATATTTGTCACGTCTTCCTTCACGCCAGGAACAGCAGAGAACTCCTGCTCAACGCCCTCGATACGCACGGTATTGATAGCGAAGCCCTCAAGCGAAGAAAGAAGGATGCGGCGAAGGGCATTACCGATGGTAACACCGAAGCCAGGCTCCAACGGACGAAATTCGAACTTGCCGAACTTGTCTGTTGACTCCAGCATCACGACTTTGTCAGGTTTTTGAAATGCTAATATCGCCATTAATTTAATGATTATTTAGAGTACAACTCAACGATTAACTGCTCCTTGATATTCTCAGGGATGTCTGCACGCTCAGGACGATGCAGGAACTTACCGCTCTTAGAAGCGTTGTCCCACTCGATCCATGGGTACTTGCTGTGGTTGAAGCCAGCGAGGTTGTCTTCGATAACTTCGAGAGACTTGGACTTCTCGCGAACAGCTACAATCTGACCTGGCTTAACCTGGAAGGAAGCGATGTTAACGACTTCACCGTCAACGGTGATGTGCTTGTGACCGACGAGCTGACGTGCAGCGCGGCGAGTTGGAGCGATACCGAGACGATAAACTACGTTGTCGAGACGGCTCTCGAGGAGCTGCAGGAGCACCTCACCAGTGATACCGTCAGCCTTGGCAGCCTTCTCAAACAGATTACGGAACTGGCGCTCAAGTACACCGTATGTGTACTTAGCCTTTTGCTTCTCTGCCAACATGACACCATACTCAGAAGTCTTGCGACGACGATTGTTGCCATGCTGTCCAGGAGCGAAGTTTCTCTTGGACAAAACTTTTTCTTTACCGAGGATGGTTTCACCAAAACGACGGTCAATTCTTGATTTCGGACCTGTATATCTAGCCATAGTTGCTAATTATATTATCTTTGTATGAGTAAGGGATTATACGCGGCGACGCTTTGGAGGACGGCAGCCGTTGTGTGGAAGTGGAGTAACGTCAACGATTTCCATTACTTCGATGCCACTTGTGTGGCACGCACGGATAGCGCTCTCACGACCGTTTCCAGGACCCTTAACGTATGCCTTTACCT
>CAVCKM010000051.1:0-11433 GCA_963602765.1 Alistipes putredinis
GAGTACGGCAGCGATGCCCGGGAGCGTCTTGCCCTCGATAGCCTCAAGCAGCGCACCGCCACCTGTTGAGATGTAGCTCACCTTGTCGGCCAGACCGAACTTGTTTACGCAAGCTACGGAGTCGCCACCGCCGATGAGCGAGAACGCACCCTCAGCCGTTGCCTTTGCCACAGCCTCGCCGATGGCACGCGAACCGCCGCAGAAGTTGTCGAACTCGAATACGCCGGCAGGACCGTTCCACAGGATTGTCTTCGCACCCTCAAGAGCCTCAGCAAACTTCTTCTGAGCCTCCGGACCTGCGTCGAGACCTTCCCATCCCTCAGGAATCTCGTTCGAAGGAGCCACCTTCTGGTTGGCATTGTTGTCGAAAGCGTCGGCGATGATGGCATCAGGAGCCATCACGAGCTCTACGCCGTTCTTCTTGGCCAGCTCCTCAACGCCCAGAGCCACGTCCAGCTTGTCCAGCTCCACGATAGAGCCGCCGATCTCGCCGCCGTGAGCCTTGGCGAAAGTATACGTCATACCGCCGCAGAGAATCAGCTTGTCCACCTTGCCCAGAAGGTTCTCGATGATGCCAATCTTGGAAGACACCTTGGAGCCGCCCATGATGGCTACGAAAGGACGCTTGATGTCCGAGAGGACAGCGTCGACAGCCTTCACCTCCTTCTCCATCAAGAGACCGAGCATCTTGTTGTCTGCGTCGAAATAGTCAGCGATTACGGCCGTAGAGGCGTGCTTGCGGTGAGCAGTGCCGAAGGCGTCCATCACCCAGCAGTCAGCGTACGAAGCCAGCTTCTTGGCAAACTCCTTCTGAGATGCCTTCATCGCCTTCTTTGCCTCATCGTATGCAGGGTCTGCCTTGTCGATGCCAACAGGCTTGCCCTCCTCCTCAGGATAGTAGCGCAGGTTCTCCAGCAGGAGCACCTCGCCCGGCTTCAGGGCTGCAGCCTCAGCGTCAGCCTTCTGGCAGTCAGCAACAAACTTGACAGGAGTACCGAGAGCAGCGCTCACGGCGTCCACAATCTGGCCCAGCGAGAGCTCTGGCTTCACCTTGCCCTTAGGCTTGCCCATGTGAGACATGATGATGAGCGAACCGCCCTTCTCCAGTATCAGCTTAAGCGTCGGCAGCGCACCCTTGATACGGGTGTCGTCCGTTATCTTGCCGTCCTGAAGGGGCACATTGAAATCTACGCGTACGATAGCCTTTTTACCTGCAAAGTTGTAATCGTTAATCTTCATCTTGTAACTTATGTGTTTAATTATACGGTGAACCATACTGCCGCCCGAGACGGGGGACGGGCAGCGTGTCCTATTGATATTCTCACGCTTTTTCGCATGCAAAGATAACGAATAAAAGTGGTTCGGACACCCCTTTTGTGACAAAAAATCACTTTCGCACCGCTTTTTCTTTCTTTATGTAAACTCCACTTTGCATTTTCATACCATATATTCAAAAATGTTGGTACATCAAATTGGACTACCTGCCATACGGACAAAAAAAATCCATCAAGACCGAAGTCCTGACGGATTGGATTTTCCGTTTTTAGTTCGCTCGCGCGACTGTCGGGAGTAAGTCGATATTACTCAGCAACAGTTGTGTCAGCAGCTACAGTGTCAGCAGCTACAGTGTCAACAGCAGCGGTATCAACAGTGTCAGCAGCAGGAGCCTGCTCTGTCTTGTTACCACATGAAACCATACCCATTGCTGCAACGGCTACGAACATAAATACCAATTTCTTCATTTTTTCTAAGCTTTTAAAATCTGTAAAACAATCTTTGTTTATTAAAACGATGCAAAGTTACGCCGATTTTTCAATACCTCCAAATTTTTTTAAAGCTTTTTTCATACCTCCGAAACGCCACCTGCACCCAACACACACGTTATCACCACGTTACGTCATTGTTAAACTAATGTTAAATTTTACTTGTGCCCGCACACACGTCAAAAATGCTTACTTTTTGTCCACTTTTGCTTGTTATGTGCACAAGATTCATTAACTTTGCAGAAGATTTGCGCTCCCCCTTACGCGTACATTATTATATAAAACAAGACACACACGACAAGAAAAGATGATAAACACCGCCGCCTTTCAGGGTAAACGTGCCGCATACCACACGCTGGGATGCAAACTCAACTTCTCCGAGACATCAACGTTCGGAAAGATGCTCCAGGACATGGGCGTCGCCACCGCACAGCCCGGCGAGAAGGCAGACATCTGCCTCATCAACACATGCTCCGTCACAGAGGTGGCTGACCGCAAATGCCGACAGGCCATCAGGCGCATGGTAAAGGAAAACCCCGGATGCTTCATGGTCGTCACCGGATGCTACGCACAACTCGACGCCGAGAACATCAGCCACATCGAAGGCGTTAGCCTCGTACTCGGAAGCAACGAGAAGGCAAACCTCATCGAATACCTCAGCAACGCATGGAGCAACGACGACGGGCAAAACCCCGCCGACACCGACGCCGGAGAGTACCACTCCGTGGCAACAAAGGACATCAAAACATTCCAGCACAGCTGCTCCAAAGGAAACCGCACACGATACTGGCTCAAAGTGCAGGACGGATGCAACTACTACTGCACATACTGCACCATACCACTCGCACGCGGCAACAGCAGAAACCCCTCCATCAACTCCCTCGTCCAGCAAGCCACGCAGGCTGCCCAGGAGGGCGGAAAGGAAATAGTACTCACCGGCGTAAACATCGGAGACTTCGGACGCACCACAGGAGAGACCTTCATCGACCTCGTCAAGGCACTCGACCAGCAAGCGGACGGCATCGAACGATACCGCATCTCAAGCCTCGAACCAGACCTCATCTCCGACGAACTCATCGAATACTGCGCCCGAAGCAGAGCCTTCATGCCACACTTCCACATACCACTACAAAGCGGAAGCGACACCGTACTCCGGCTCATGCACCGACGCTACGACGCACAACTCTTCGCCGACAAGGTGACGGAGATAAAACGCCTCATGCCCGACGCCTTCATCGGAGTCGACGTCATGGTGGGATGCAGGGGAGAGACACCCGAGTGCTTCGAGGAGACATACCGCCTGCTGAGCCGACTGCCCGTCACACAGCTACACGTATTCCCATACAGCGAACGACCCGGAACGGCAGCACTCAAAATACCATACACCGTCAGCGACAAGGACAAGAAACTGCGCAGCCAGCGACTCCTCGAACTCTCCGACGAAAAGACCCGCGACTTCTACTCACAATACATAGGAACGCGCGCACACGTGCTCTTCGAAAAAGCCGCGCACGGAAAGGCCATGCACGGATTCACACCAAACTACATACGCGTAGAACTGCCCGCCGCCATGGCAGCCGACGACTACGACAACCAGATAGTGGAAGTGGAACTGGGCGACTTCAACCACGACAAGACCGCACTGCGAGCCACAAAAATCATCGGACATGAGAAATAAAAGAACCGCCATCGTCATACTCAACTGGAACGGCCAGCACATGCTGCACCGCTACCTCCCAAGCGTCGTCCGGCACTCCGACGGCGAGGCGGACATCATCGTCGCAGACAACGCCTCGACGGACACCTCGCTCCAACTGCTGCGAGGCGACTTCCCCACCGTGCGCACCATCGCCATGGACCGCAACCGCGGCTTCGCCGGAGGCTACAACAAAGCCTTCCGCATGCTCGACGACGAGTACCGCGCCGAGGGCAAGCCCCTACCCGACTACTACCTCCTGCTCAACAGCGACGTACGCGTGGAGCACGGATGGCTCACGCCCATCGTACAATACATGGACGAACACCACGACGTGGCGGCGGCAGCACCAAAACTGCTCAGCGACACCCGCCCCGACCACTTCGAATACGCCGGAGCGGCAGGAGGATTCATAGACCGCTACGGATACCCCTACTGCCGGGGAAGACTCTTCGACACCACAGAGAAGGACACCGGACAGTACGACACACCCATCGACGTACACTGGGCCACGGGAGCATGCCTGCTCGTACGACGCACGGACTACTGGGCCGTGGGAGGACTCGACGAGAGATTCTTCGCACACAACGAGGAGATAGACCTCTGCTGGCGACTGCGACTGGCGGGACGACGCATCGTATGCCTCCCACAAAGCACCGCATTCCACCTCGGAGGAGGCACACTGCCAAAGGGAAACCCACGAAAGACGTACCTCAACTTCCGAAACAACCTCACCATGCTCTACAAAAACCTCCCAGACGACGAACTCCATCACGTCATGAGACGGCGGCGCGCGCTCGACTACATCGCCGCACTGCAGATGCTAATCGCCGGACGCTCCTGGGGAGACTTCAAGGCCGTCATCAAGGCACGCCGCGACTTCAAGGCGTGGAAGAAAGACTTCGACCACGACCGCGCGTGGGCCATGGAGCAAATGCGCAAACATCAGGCAGATACGCACATACCACCCTACACCACCCCAAAAAGCATACTCGCCGAGTACTACCTGAAAGGACACAAAACGTACATGGCATGTTCTTTGTAATATCGCTACCACTATGAACAATTACTCAGACAACATAAACCGACTCATCGACGAAGGACGGCGCGAAGCGCGACGACACCGAAGCACCACCATAAAACCGGAGCACCTGCTCATGGCCATACTCAAACGACGCAATACCGTGGCTGACTCCGTCATGGAACGACTGCACGTCAACAAGACCGACCTCACCCTCGACTGCGAAAACTCGCTCCTCAACGACATCAACATCGACGCCGACACCGAGGACAACACAAACAACGCTACACCCGAACTCGACAACTCGTCAACAAACATCTTCAGACTTGCATCACTCGAAGCACGAATGAAGAACAAGCAGGAGATAGGCATCGAACACCTCCTCCTCGCCATACTGCACGACATCAGCGGAAACCAAGCCAGGCAAATTCTCGAAAACAACAACGTCACATACGACGGAGTGCTACAATGCCTGAACGACGACGAGAACGAAACAAGCGACACCGCCACCGCCACATCCAACTACGGACAAGGCTCCATAGCCGAACCAAACGACAACCCTAACAAACAACAGCACACCGAAACGAGAAACACCATCAACGCCTCTGGAAAGACCACCACGAAGACGCCTACCATAGACTTCTTCTCCATAGACATGACAGCCAAGGCTGCACAGGGAAAGATGGACCGCGTCGTGGGACGGGAACGCGAAATCGTACGCCTGCAGGAAATACTATGCCGACGCAAGAAGAACAACCCCATACTCATCGGCGAACCAGGCGTAGGAAAGAGCGCCATCGTCGAAGGACTCGCACAGATCATAGCAAGCCGAAAGTGCTCAGGCATACTGCACAACAAACGACTCGTGGCACTCGACATGGCAAGCATCGTGGCGGGAACGAAGTTCCGGGGACAGTTTGAAGAACGCATCAAAAACCTCATAAAGGAACTGGAGGCACACCCCGAAATAATCGTCTACATCGACGAGATACACACCATCATCGGAGCAGGAGGAGCACAAGGCTCCATGGACGCCGCAAACATGCTCAAACCCGCACTCGCACGAGGTGTCATACAATGCATCGGAGCAACGACACTCGACGAATACCGGAAGAGCATAGAAAAGGACGGAGCACTCGAACGACGGTTCCAGAAAATCATCGTAGACCCCTCAACGCCCGAGGAAACCATCAACATACTCGAAAACATCAAAGAACACTACGAGCGACACCACCACGTCAACTACTCGCCCGACGCCATCACGGCATGCGTCAAGCTCACGCAACGATACGTCACCGACCGCGCATTCCCCGACAAGGCCATAGACGCCATGGACGAAGTGGGGGCAAGACTGCACCTAAGACACGCTGACGTCCCAGAAGACCTCGAACGACTCGAAAAGGAAATTGCCGACATAAAGGAAAAGAAGCTCGAAGCCGTGCAGCAGCAGAACTTCGAACTCGCTGCCGACTACCGCGACCAGCAGGTCACCAAGGAGCAGGAACTCGAACGCGCCACCGCACGATGGGCTGACGGAGACGGCACACCGAGACTCGACGTGTCCGCCGACGACGTGGCGGACGTCGTGGCCTCCATGACCGGAATACCCGTGCAGCGCATGGTGCAAAGCGAGGGAGAACGACTGCGCCTCATGGGAGGAAAGCTCAAAAACAGCGTCATAGCACAGGACAAGGCCATCGACACCATGGTGAAGGCCATACAACGCAACCGCATCGGACTGCACGACCCCAACCACCCCATCGGAGTATTCATGTTCCTCGGACCGACGGGCGTCGGAAAGACGTTCCTGGCAAAGAAACTCGCACAGGAGATGTTCGGCTCCTCCGACGCTCTCATACGCATAGACATGAGCGAATACGCCGAGTCGCACAACACGGCACGACTCGTCGGAGCACCTCCGGGATACGTCGGATACGAAGAGGGAGGACAACTCACCGAACGCGTGCGACGAAAACCATACTCCATCGTACTGCTCGACGAGATAGAGAAGGCCAACGCCTCCGTCTTCAACATGCTGCTGCAGGTGCTCGACGAGGGAAGGCTCACCGACGGCAACGGACGACTCGTTGACTTCCGCAACACCATCATCATCATGACATCCAACGCCGGCACACGACAGCTCAAGGAGTTCGCACACGGAGTCGGATTCAACGCCGCCAACGGAACGGGCATCAACATGAACGAGCGCGACAGGCAGTACGCACGGTCCATCATCGAGAAGAGCCTAAAGAAACAGTTTGCACCAGAGTTCCTCAACCGTCTCGACGAGATAATAACCTTCGAGCAGCTGGACCTCGCCGCCATACGCCGCATCGTGGACCTGGAACTGGCAGGACTCTTCGCACGCGTGGAAGACCTCGGCTACAAACTCGAGGTAACGGACGAAGTGAAGGACGCCGTAGCAAACAAGGGCTACGACATACAGTACGGCGCACGACCACTGAAGCGCGCCATACAGACCTACATCGAGGACTACGTCTGCGAACGGATTCTCTCAGGCGAAGTAAAGCCGGGAGACACCATACGCGTCGAAACGGTAGAAGACGCCAACGCGCCCGCACACTCATAAACCACAACGGACCATACGTTCCTTGCCGAACTGGTCACGACGGACTGACACTCCACTATACCCAAGCCCTACGAGCATCTGCTCCAACGGCGCGGCGTATAGTGGATTTATTTCAAAATACAACCTGCCGCCAGGCTTCAACGCCCTGCGGCCGTACTCCGCTGTCTTGCGGTAGAAAAGCAGCGGGTCGGCATCGGGAACGAAAAGCGCCAGATGCGGCTCATGGTCGAGCACGCAAGCCTCCATGGCAGCCGCCTCCTTGTCGCATATATAAGGAGGGTTGCTGACGATGACAGACCATTTTTCCGCATCCCTCTTTGGCGGACGAAGGGCATCCTGCCGTCTGAACCTCACCTGCGCGCAATTGCTCACGGCGTTGTCGCGGGCAATGTCCAGGGCTTCCTCGCTTATGTCCCAAGCCTCAACGTCAGCCCCGGGCAACTCCTTCGAGAGAGTTATGGAAATAATCCCGCTGCCCGTACCGATGTCGAGTATGGAGAGACCGCCATCGGCGTGCCCACCATCATCCCATTCGGATTCCATCTTGTCGTCGACAATCCATTGGCACAGCTCCTCCGTCTCGGGGCGCGGTATGAGCACGCCCGGCTTTACCTGGAAGCAACGCCCCCAGAAGTACGTATGCCCCACGACGTACTGCACGGGTTCGCCCTCGCCTATACGCTGCAGCATCATGGCGAGGCGGTCGGAGTCTTCTGCGGACAATCTCTCCAAAGCCCCGCAACAGATGTCCGTATAGGACATCCCGAAAGCGTCCTCAAGCACCACACGCACGATGCTGCGCGCCTCGTTGTATTCTATATTACCCAAATATTGTGTTACAAGTGTATTTATTGACAACATTGACATTACGTTGTTTTTTTGAAGGATATTACGTTGTTTTTTGAAGGACAACACCCGTCGGCGTGCGTTAGTCGAAGAGATGCAAGTTGAACTTGAACCCGCCCTTGAAGCCTTGTTCTTTAAGGTAGGAGACGAAATAGCTTACGTCGGCCCACTTGACGGAAAGACCGTAGCCCAGCTCCACGTACGGCGCCACGCCCTTGACGAAGAGGATGCTGCCGTAGAGACGCTCGGCATTGAGCAGATACGTGCTTACGTGGCGCAGCAGAAGCGTGGGACTCTCCAGCGTCATGTGGCCGCGGAGGTAGTAGTTGCTCTGGTTGTAGTACTTGTAGTCGAGCAGATGGAAGACACCGCTTCGCGAGTCGTGCCAGTTGTAGCCGATGCGCCCGTTGTTGAAGTATTCGTACTCGATGAAGTCGTTGTGCGCACGGTTGGTGAAGAGGCCGCCGCCAGCCTTCCACACCAGGCGCATGGTGGGCGAAAGGCGCATGTCGTGAGTTATCATGCCCTCCCAACGCTCGTATTCGCTCGTGCCGCCGACGGCTCCCTTTATGGCACGCTCGTAGTTGAGCATGTACGTCGGCTTGTTGCTGAAGACGATGACCTTGCGGTTGTTGCGCCAGTAGTAGCGCTCGCAAGGGGTGTAGGTAAGGGTGACGTGAGGGGCCATGGAGGTGTACCGCCCGCGTATGTTGAGCTCCTCGCGGTGACGGTCAGAAATATGGAGGGGCATGCGCTGGTGCCACCCCACGCCAAGGCCCAGACGGAAGCCGGGAAACAGCTCGCGCGAGGCAGAGAGGTCTACGTAGGCATCCACGAACGTGATGCTCTCGGCATTGCCCGCCGAGTCGACAACGGCATCGTCAAACTTGTAGGCGTCCAACGGGTTGTAGGTAAGGTTGCGGGCACCGCCTTCGAGGGTGACGTGGAAGTCACGCCGCGGCTGGACGAGGAAGTCGCCACGCACGCGGCCCACCATCTCCTTGCGCCCGAAGCTATAGGCCGCCTGAGCCTCAACGTTCAGCTCGCGCCAACCGGGGAACAGGTGGACGTACAGGAAGTCCTGACGTATGCGCACCCCGTCGCCGTCGGAGTAGCTCAGGTCGGTGGACTTCACCTCGAAACGCCCCGCCGGCGACGTGTTGAACTTATAGTTGCGGAAGAGGTATTCGCTCATCTGCCCTACCGTCCTGAGCACCCTGTGGCCGGAGGTCTCCGTCTCTTCGTAGGTCTGTACATGGGCCAACGTGTCCGGGGCGTAACCGAGCAGCTTGATGTCTTTCGTATTGACCTTATAGGAGAAAGCGAGATTGTCGGACTCAGACTTCGCGTCCTCGGTCAGGGTGGAGGCCTTGCCGTACTTGATTCGCATCATGGCGGCTTGCCTGCGCCTTGCCTCTGCTTGAAGGGAGTCGCGCACGAACTTCTCGCGGGCTTTCCTGGCGGCACGCTTCTTACCCCATTTGCTCGTGTTTATCCACCCGAGGAAGCCACTCTCCACCTTCTCGGGGTTTTGGAAGAACAGGGAGTCCTCGCGCCGCGTGAGGGGTATCTGCCGATACCTGGCCATTGCCTCTGCACCGCTCACCACGGCGGAGCTGTCGCAAAGCAGGCGGAACATGGACGAGATGTTGTGGTCGTGCTTGCTCAGGCGACGGTCGGGGATGTAGTAGTGGGGCTGGACGAGGGTGTACTTCTGGCTGGAGAGGGCGGAGCCTTTAAGGACGCTTCCGTAGTAGAGAAACTTGTAGTCGAGGTGCATCTCTTTGGGGAAGTAGCGGCTGCGCCCGCCGGTGCCCATGTATATCGTCTCGTCGAAGACGAAGAGGTTGTACATGCCGCGGAAGCGAAACTTCGTCACGCACCGCTCACGGCAGTTGTACGTGAACGACCCCGAGACGAGCTGGGCGTTCTTATGGCGGGCCTTGAAGGTAAAGAAGGCGTACTTGCCGCGTACGGAGTCTACACGGTACTTATAGTAGGAGGCGTTGTGGCTGTCCAAGGGAGAGAAGAAACGCTTCTCCTGCAGCATGCGGCCGTAGATGTTGGTGTTGAAATACTCCATGAGGAAGCCGCGAGGCACGTCCTCCCCGTTGGCGCTGTACGTATAGCGCACCTTGCGCGGGTACATGCCGTTGGGGTAATAGCACATGTCGCCGTAGTCCTCCGTAAAGACGTGCCGCCCGCCACGGAGGAAGTAGCGGCGGTTGTAGGTGCAAAGTACAAAAATGTTTCGTTGCGTCAGGTCCATCGAACTGCGGAAGTAGTAGTTCGCCTTGTAGTACCACCGCTTCTGCTGGTGCTCACGCGTCAAGGTGTACACGTCCTGAAGAATGGCACGGTGCTCCTTGTCGGCAAGGCTATACACACCGCTCGCCGTGCGTCCCCATGAGGATGGGGGCGCTAAAAGAAAAGCTATGACGAAGCATATTATGATGTGTACGACTCGTTGCATGTGGGGCGGAGGGGGTTTGGTTATCGTCTGACGGCAATTACCGTGCAAAGGTACTAATAAAAAACGAAACGCCCACATCTCACGATGTAAGCGTCCCAATCTCAATAGGTATTAGCTTCTTTTAAGGTAAAAAGATTGTATTCAGGATAACGCTTGCAAAGTTAAAACATATTTTTATTCTATGCAAACGTTTTCTAAAAAAAATCTAAAATATGGGCGTTTTTTTGCAATTTTGTTTCATTTTGCAGGGTTACGTGTACAAAAATCGGGATATTTCTTGACATTCCACCTTTATTTTTGTTTTTTTACACCCTTGTATACAAGGTAACCCACGACAAGCACGGCAAGGACGAGAATAACGTAGCCTATCTCGTGGCTGTACTTGACGGCCTGCTGGTAGACGTCGTTGGTCGTCTTGTAGTCGGTGTACTCGTAGATACCCCACCCGATGAGGGCCAGGACGGTGTTCCACGCTGCTGCGCCGAGGGTGGTATAGACAAGGAACTTGCCGACGTGCATGCCGGCAAGACCGGCCGGGATGCTGATGAGCTGGCGCACGGCAGGAACGAGGCGGCCGAAGAACGTCGAGGCGGCACCATGCTCGCGGAAGAAGCTCTCGGCCTTCTCCACGGCAGCACGGTCGATGAGACACATGTGGCCGAGGCGGCTGTCGGCAAAGCGGTAGACGATGGGGCGGCCCAGCCACTTGGCCAGGTAGTAGTTGACCAATGCGCCAAGGTCGGCACCGATGGTGGCACACACTATGACGAGCACGATATTCATGCCGCTGGCGGGGTCCATCGCCTTCCATGCCGCTGGGGGCACGACGACTTCGGACGGAAAGGGGATAAACGAACTCTCGACGGCCATGAAGAAGGTCACGACCCAATAGTTGAGGTTGTCGAGAACCCAAAGGAATATGTCTGCTGTATTCATCTTCTATCTATTTTTGTTCTATCTATGTAATGTTCAAAAAAAATAACTTGAACAGTTTTGTACCTGTACGGGCTGAAAGCCCAACCACTCCATAGCCCAGGGCAACGC
>CAVCKM010000052.1:0-9518 GCA_963602765.1 Alistipes putredinis
CAATATTACCAATACGCATCATACGAAGCAGGAATGGCATTATAAAAGGCCAGAGGAACCTGTCCCTGTGACCCCCTTCGTGCCCAAGCTGCGGGCATCCTGTCCCCAAGCCGCGGGCATCGCGTCCCCGAGCCGTGGGCATCGCGTGCCCACGCCGCGGGCACTTTCAGGTATTTTGAAACAAAGAAGGACCCCGTCATGAATGCCTGTTGAAATAGAGAGGAAATGATATTTCTATGAGACTTCTATGAGACTTTGATGAGACTTCTTGACCAGAAAACAAGACGCCTCACCTCGTCTATACCTTTAATAATCAGACCGCTACACAACCACAAAAAGGTCCAAGATGATACTTTGAGACTTTTTTCGAAAAAAAACAATTTCGCTTTCAGTTTTTACATATTACTTAGCAGAAAAATACACATGATAAGTCTTTCTTTTAGCAAAAAACAGCGCCTGATAAGTACAACTAAGGCGAGCAATTACTCTGCACACATCTCCGTCAGGAGTATAAAATAAGGTAGCCATGACCTGCTGACATTCCAGCAGGTCATGGCTTTTTTCTTTAAATCACCATAAAAACACAGGGAACATTTGGAGATAATCGCGGATAGGTGTAATTTTGCACAAGAATTAATCGCCGACAGGGGCGATACAACATTACTTCATAATAATAACATGACACGCAACTGGACCACCATTACAGACTTCGACTTCAAGGAGATTCTCTTTGAAGAGTACAACGGAATCGCAAAGATAACCATCAACCGCCCTCGCTACCGCAACGCCTTCACACCACGCACCACGTGGGAGATGTCGCAGGCGTTCGCATGGTGTCGCGAGGCGCAGCGCATCAGCGTCGTCATCCTCACCGGTGCCGGCGACAAGGCGTTCTGCGCCGGAGGCGACATGCACGTCAAGGGACGCGGAGGATACGTCGGCGACGACGGGGTGCCACGCCTCAACGTGCTCGACGTACAGAAACAGATACGGTCGCTGCCAAAACCCGTCATCGCCATGGTCAACGGCTACGCCATCGGCGGCGGACACGTGCTGCACCTCATGTGCGACCTCACCATAGCCTCCGAAAACGCCATCTTCGGACAGACAGGACCGAAGGTGGGATCGTTCGACGCCGGGTTCGGAGCCAGCTACATGGCACGCATCGTAGGACAGAAAAAGGCACGCGAGATATGGTTCCTCTGCCAGCAGTATTCGGCAGCGGAAGCCGAGCGCATGGGTATGGTAAACAAGGTGGTGCCGCTCGACCAACTTGAGGATGCCTGCGTAGAATGGGCGGAGATAATGATGGAGCGTTCCCCACTAGCCCTGCGCATGATAAAGGCCGGACTCAACGCCGAGCTGGACGGCCAGGCAGGCATACAGGAACTGGCAGGCGACGCCACCATGCTCTACTATATGCTCGACGAAGCACAGGAGGGCGGCAAGGCGTTCCTCGAAAAACGCAAGCCTGACTTCTCCAAATACCCAAAACTGCCGTAACAGCGCCGTCTATGGACCACAACTCCAAACCAATGAACGTACAACTGTCTTTCCATAAAAAGGTGCTGCACTTCAAGCAGCCGGCTGGAACGTCGCGCGGCGTGTACACCACGAGGACGTCATGGATCGTCACGGCAAAAGAGACCGGGCGAACCGCCGTAGAGGGTTGGGGCGAATGTGCTCCCCTGCCCGACCTCAGTTGCGACGCCATGCCCGACCCGGAATACGAGGCCGTGCTGGCACGCTTGCTGAGAGCTACAGAGACGCAGGGCGGCAGCATCGACTACGACGCACTGTGCCCCTATCCATCCATGCTCTTCGGCATAGAGACGGCACTGCTCGACCTGCAGAACGGCGGCAGGCGCATCGTCTACGACACCCCCTTCACACGCGGCGAAGAGGGCATACGCATCAACGGACTCGTATGGATGGGCAACTTCGACGAGATGCTCGCACGGCTGGAGGCTAAGATGCACGAGGGGTTTCACTGCGTGAAGCTGAAGATAGGCGCCATCGACTTCCAGCACGAACTGGACCTCGTCCGCCATATACGCGGGGCGTTCACCAAGGACCAGATAGAACTGCGCCTCGACGCCAACGGCGGCTTCGCCTGCGAAGACGCCATGGACCGCCTGGAGGAACTCGCCCCGTACGACATACACTCCATCGAACAGCCCATACGCCAGCACCAGTGGCAACGTATGGCCGAACTGTGCAAGGCATCGCCCATCCCCATCGCCCTCGACGAAGAACTCATCGGGGTCAACACGCCCGACGAGAAGGAGGCACTGCTCGACACCGTCCGTCCGCAGTACATCATCCTGAAGCCATCGCTGCACGGCGGCATCCATGGCAGTGAGGAGTGGATACGCCTGGCAAGCGAACGAGGCATCGGATCGTGGATTACGAGTGCCCTCGAGAGCAACATCGGTCTGAATGCCGTGGCGCAGTTTGCGGCACACACATACCCCGATGCCGCCCGGCGCATGCCGCAGGGACTGGGCACAGGAATGCTCTTCACGGACAACATCGACATGCCACTACAGATAAAGGGGGACAAGCTATGGAGAATCTGATTCTCGTGCACACCAGCGGAAGCACGGGCAAGCCGAAACCGATGTGGGTGGAGCGAAGCCGCATGGAGGCTTCGGCACGCATCACGTGCCAATTCCTGGGACTGACGGAGGAGGACACTGCCCTGCTCTGCCTCTCGGAGGACTACATCGCAGGAAAGATGATGCGCGTGCGCAGCGAGGTGTGCGGCATGAGGCTCATCAAGGTGGAGCCTTGCGGACATCCGTTGGCAGGACTCACCGAGACGCCGACCTTCGCCGCCATGGTGCCGATGCAGGTGTACAACTCGCTGCAGGTGCCGGAGGAACGGCAGCGGCTCATGGCCATACGCAACATTATAATAGGCGGAGGGGCGGTCAGCACGGAAATGGCAGCGGAACTGAGCAGCTTCCCCAATGCCGTATGGAGCACATACGGCATGACGGAGACACTCTCGCACATCGCCCTGCGACGGCTTAGCGGACCGGAAGCCAGCGACTGGTACACGCCCTTCGAGAGTGTCAGCATCTCGACAAACGACGACGGCGTACTCGTCATTGACGCACCGCTAGTATGCCCCGACCATCTCGTCACCAACGACATCGTGGAACTGCACCCGGACGGCAGACGCTTCCGCATACGCGGACGCCGCGACAACGTCATCTGCTCGGGCGGCTTGAAACTTCAGATAGAGGAAATGGAGGCTGCACTGCAACCGTACATGCCCTGCCCGTTCGCCATAACGAAGCAAACCGACAGGAAATTCGGCGAAGTGGCGGTACTGGTGGCAGCCAGCACCGACACCGCACCCCTGAAGGCCATCTGCCAAGAGCGGTTGCCCAAATACTGGCAACCGCACCACTACGTCAGCGCAGCGGAAATCCCCATGACAGAAACAGGCAAGCCCGCCAGGGCGCTGATACGCCAACTCGGCGAATCTAAAGCAATCGGCTGAGCGAGAGGGCATAAAAAACTCTATGTAATGTTCAAAAAAAAGCGCAAGCTGTTGTATATGCAACTACAACTGCTTGCGCTTTGTGCTTTTATCTTTCTCAGAGAAGCTCTCTCTGTGTATGTGTCCGCAGATTACTTCTTGATGTTACCGTAACGGTTCATGAAGCGGTCTACGCGACCAGCGGTATCAACGAGCTTGCTCTTACCTGTGTAGAATGGGTGAGAAGTGCTGGAGATTTCTATCTTTACTACAGGATAGGTCTCGCCTTCGAACTCTACGGTGTCGTTGGTCTTGCAAGTAGAACGTGTGAGGAACATGTCGCCGTTGGACATATCCTTGAATACTACTGGACGATAATTCTCTGGGTGGAGGTCTTTCTTCATTTTGTTTGTTTTTTGTGCCACGCCGGGAATAGGCGGGCGGGTTAATTGGTTTATAATGTGTGCATCGTGCACAAAATCGGGCGCAAAGTTACTAACTTTCTTTCAATTAGCCAAACTTTGCGCCGACTTTTTGTCTTTTTATAATAAGAAAACGGCGTTGCGCCACTTTCACCGGTTGCGTTTAGAGCGATTCGAGCATGCGCTTGATTACCACCTCGGCACTTATCTCGCGGTTGGCAGCCTCGGGGATGACGAGGGAGTTGGGGCTTTCGATGACGTCGTCGGTCACGATGAGACCGCGGCGCACGGGGAGGCAGTGCATGAACTTACCGTTGTTAGTCCATGACATGTGCTCGGCGTCAACGGTCCACGACGGGTCCTTGGAGAGTATCTTGCCGTAGTCGGCAGGATTGGTAACACCAGGGCAAGACCAGTTCTTGGCGTAGATGAAGTCGGCACCCTCGAAGGCCTTCTTCTGGTCGTACTCTATCGTAGCACCAGCGGTGAACTTGGGGTCAAGCTCGTAGCCCTCGGGATGTGTGATAACGAGGTCAACGTTGGGGGCAGCTATCATCCACTCGGCAAACGAGTTGGGCACAGCCTGAGGCAGTGCGCGGCAGTGGGGTGCCCACGTCAGCACGGCCTTCACGCGCTCGGTCTGCTTGTGCTCCTCGATGGTGATGAGGTCAGCAAAGGCCTGCAGAGGGTGTACGGTGGCTGTCTCCATGGCGAAGACGGGACGGCCGCTGTACTTGACGAACTGGTTGACGATGGTCTCGGCGTAGTCGTACTCGCGGTCGGTAAGGCCGGCGAAGGAACGGATACCGATGAGGTCGCAGTAGCTGCCCATGACGGGGATGGCCTCCAGGAGGTGCTCGGACTTGTCGCCGTCCATGATGACACCGCGCTCCGTCTCCAGTTTCCATGCACCGGCGTTGACGTCGAGGACGATGACGTTCATGCCGAGGTTCATGGCAGCCTTCTGCGTGGAGAGGCGAGTGCGAAGGGAGTTGTTGAAGAATATCATCAGCAGCGTCTTGTTCTTGCCGAGATGCTGGAAGGCGAAGCGGTCCTGCTTAACGAGTTGGGCTTCCTGAAGGGCGGCGGTGAGGTCGCCAAGGTCTTTTGCGTTGAAGAATGTTTTCATCGAATATATTCAGTTTTGTTAGTTCGTAGGCGCAAAGATACGCATATTTTACGGAATAACAAAATATCTTTTACATTCTGCCGTTATTTTCGGCAAAATGCTTGCGAGGTTGCGAAAAAGTAAGTACTTTTGTAGCACGATGAGAAGTAATCTACTAAGACATATCGGACAAGGCGCGGACGGGGCTCCCGTCGTAATGGGAATACTCAACTGTACCCCCGACTCCTTCTTTGAAGGCAGCCGCAAGCAGACTGTGTACGAAATAGCGCAGCGTGCCGACGAGATTGTCTCTCAGGGCGGACGCATCATCGACATCGGGGCTTTCTCCACACGTCCGGGAGCACAGGTGGTGAGCCTTGAGGAGGAGATGCAACGCATGCGCGTGGCTCTGAACGTGGTGCGTCCCCATCATCCCGACGCCATACTCAGCATCGACACATACCGCCCGGAAGTGGCACGCATGGCGGTGGAGGAATTCGGCGCCAACATCATCAACGACGTCTCGGAAGGAGGCATAACGGGAGTGGTGGACCAGCCGCTGGACGAGTATGCCACGGAGGACGACGTACCGCTGATTTTCCGCGAGATGGCACGTCTGAAAGTGCCGTACATACTGATGTCCGTGCAGCCGGACATCAAGAGGATGATTGCCAATTTCCGCAAGGAGGTGGCGCAACTGCAGTCGCTCGGCGTGGAGGACATCATCCTGGACCCCGGCTTCGGCTTCGGCAAGGAAGTACTGAGGGGCAACTTCGGGCTGCTCTCCGAGATGCCCCGGCTGAAGAAGGAGTTCCCTACCCTGCCGCTGCTCGTGGGCATCAGCCGCAAACGCATGGTGTGGCAGTTGCTCGGCGGTTCGGCACAGGACGATACGGCCCTCCGCGGCACGATGCTCCTGAATATTCTGGCTCTCGAACGCGGTGCCGACATACTGCGCGTACACGACGTGAAAGATGCGGTGGACACGGTAAAGGTGTTCATGGAACTTAACCACTAAACTGAAAAAGTGTTCTTATCCTTCGGCATAAAAGACGTAGCAGACATTCTGCTGGTGGCAGTGATTCTCTATAATACCTATAAGTTTATGAGGGAGTCGCGTACCATCAACGTATTCGTCGGCATCATCTCCTTCGTCGTGATATGGGTGCTCGTCTCACGCGTCTTCGAGATGCGCCTGCTCGGCGCCATACTGGACAAGCTGGTGAGCGTCGGCACCATAGCCATCATCGTGCTCTTCCAGGAGGAGATAAAGAAATTCCTCTACTCCCTCGGCGGCCAGAACCGCCTGCGCCGCGCCGTACACTGGCTCATCAAGAAGGACGGCGAGAAGGAGGGCGTAGACCGCGAGGCCATACTGCCCATCGTCATGGCGTGCATGAGCATGGCACGACAGAAGTGCGGTGCCCTTATTATAATAGAACGCGGGACACCGCTGGACGACATCGTGGCAACGGGCGACACCGTGGACGCACGCATCAACCAGCGGCTCATCGAGAACATCTTCTTCAAGAACTCACCGCTCCACGACGGGGCCATGATAATATCAAAGATGCGCATCAAGGCGGCGGGATGCATACTGCCCGTCAGCCACGACCTCGACATACCGCGCGAACTGGGCCTGCGCCACCGCGCTGCCATGGGCATGTCGCAGCAGTCGGACGCCATCGCCATCGTCGTCTCAGAAGAGACGGGGCGCATCTCCGCCGCCATACGCGGACAGTTCAGACTGAGACTCTCGGCCGAGAACCTGGAGTCCATCCTAACCGAAGAACTATAATTAACCATATAAATCAAATCCAAAAATCAAACTACTATGAGTCTTATTGAACAGATTGTAGCACGCGCAAAGGCTAACAAGCAGCGCATCGTACTTCCAGAGGCTGACGAGGAGCGTACACTCATCGCAGCAGACAAGGTCCTCGAACAGGAAATTGCCGACCTCATCCTCATCGGCAACCCAGCCAAGGTTGACGAACTCATCAAGAAGCACGATCTGAAGAACATCGGCAAGGCTACATTCATCGACCCTGAGAACTACGAGAAGTCTGAGGAACTGGCACAGCTCCTGCAGAAGCTCCGCGAGAAGAAGGGCATGACCATCGAGCAGGCTCGCCAGCTCATCAAGAACCCTCTCTACCTCGGATGTATGATCATCAAGACCGAGGGTGCTGACGGACAGATCTCAGGCGCACTCTCCACCACAGGCGACACCCTGCGTCCTGCACTCCAGATTATCAAGACCGCTCCAGGCATCACCTGCGTATCAGGTGCCATGCTGATGATTACCGACAAACCAGAATACGGCGAGAACGGCGTACTCGTATTCGCTGACGTGGCCGTTACTCCTATGCCGGACGCCAACCAGCTCGGACAGATTGCCGTCTGCGCAGCACAGACTGCAAAGAGCGTAGCAGGCTTCGCAGAGCCACGCGTTGCCATGTGTTCTTTCTCTACAAAGGGCTCAGCAAAGCACGAGGTGGTAGACAAGGTGGTAGAGGCTACACGCGTAGCTCACGAGCTTGACCCAGACCTGAAGATCGACGGCGAACTGCAGGCTGACGCTGCTCTCGTTCCTGCCGTAGGCTCAAAGAAGGCTCCCGGCTCAGAGATTGCCGGCAAGGCAAACGTCCTCGTATTCCCTAACCTCGAAGTGGGCAACATCGGCTACAAGCTCGTTCAGCGTCTTGGCGGTGCCGTAGCTCTCGGTCCAATCCTCCAGGGTATCGCACGTCCTGTCAACGACCTCTCACGCGGTTGCTCCGTAGAGGACATCGTAAACCTCGTTGCCATCACCGCTTGCCAGGCAATGGACGCAAAGAAGTAAACTCATAACGTAGAGACACAATAAACCAAACAACGAAATCACGAAAATGAAGATTCTCGTACTGAACTGCGGTTCATCATCCATCAAATACCAGCTCTTCGAAATGGAGACAAAGACCGTCCTGGCAAAGGGCGGTATCGAGAAGATCGGTCTTCCCGGTGCATTCATCAAGTACAACGCTGCCAACGGCGAGAAGAAAGTCATCGAGCAGCCTATCCCTGAGCACACCGTCGGCGTGGAGCTCATCTTCAAGGTGCTCACCGACCCGACAGACGGCGCCATCAAGTCGCTCGAAGAGGTTGACGCAGTAGGCCACCGCATCGTACACGGCGGAGAGAAGTTCGCCCAGTCCGTACTCATCAACGACGAGGTGCTGAAGACCATCGAGGCTTGCAACGACCTCGCTCCCCTACACAACCCTGCCAACCTGAAGGGTATCGCTGCCGTATCGGCCCTGCTGCCTAACCTGCCGCAGGTAGCTGTCTTCGACACCGCCTTCCACCAGACCATGCCAGCCAAGTCGTACATGTACGCCCTGCCTTACGACCTGTACGAGCAGTACGGCGTGCGCCGCTACGGCTTCCACGGCACCTCACACCGCTACGTCTCAGCACGTGCGCTGGAGTTCCTCGGCATGCCTGTAGAGGGCAGCAAGGTCATCACAGCCCACATCGGCAACGGCGGCTCACTGGCTGCCGTGAAGGACGGCAAGTGTCAGGACACCTCCATGGGTCTCACTCCGCTGGAAGGCGTCATGATGGGCACACGTGCCGGCGACGTTGACGGCGGCGCTGTGACGTTCATCGAGAAGAAGCTCGGCCTGGACGCTGACGGCATGTCCAACCTGCTCAACAAGAAGTCCGGTCTGGCCGGCATCTCATGCAAGTCAAGCGACATGCGCGAGGTATTCCAAGGCAAGATGGACGGCGACGCGAAGTGTCAGCTCGCCATCGACATGTACACCTACCGCATCAAGAAGTACATCGGCTCCTACGCCGCTGCACTCGGCGGCTGCGACGTTCTCGTCTTCACCGCCGGTGTGACGGAGAACCAGTCTGACATCCGCGAGATGGTATGTAAGGACATGGAGTGGATGGGCATCAAGCTCGACGTGGAGAAGAACGCACAGATCCACGGCGTAGAGGCTGTCATCTCGGCTCCTGACTCAAAGGTAAAAGTTGTAGTCATCCCAACCGACGAGGAGATGATGATTGCCTCCGACACCATGGAACTCGTAAGCAAGTAATCCCTGCACGCGTAGTACATATACATAACACAAAAGCTGCCGCTACACCCTTGTTACCAAGGAGTTAGCGGCAGTTTTTCATTTACCGGGCACTTATAGAGAATATCACAAATTATAGTGTTGTGGAATTTAGTTTGATCAAATAGGTGATATGTACTTTTGCTGCTGTGAAGTGGTGATTGTGTCAGCGTAAGTAACGCTCGGCGGACGAAGGGAATTGTAAATCGCTGGCCGAAGGAAAAACAAAGCCAATTTAAACGGGAAATATCCGTTGAGCCCAAATATTCGGCAAAACACTTGGTCGCGTCAAGTAAAAGTTGTATATTTGCGCCAAGAATTAAATATGATGGACTATGGTAACGATGGAAGAAAACTACATACGGTTCGACTGGGCAATCAAACGTCTG
>CAVCKM010000053.1:0-9108 GCA_963602765.1 Alistipes putredinis
ACCAAAAATAGCTATTTTTCCTTGTATGATGTATCGTACTATGCCAAATTCTCTGTAGTATATGTTTCATAATATCACAACTTTATTGAGTGTTGTAGCCTCAAGGAAAGTCTCAACTATTAGGAGTATCAACGACCGTACAGTATTCCCTCTTACCTTATTCCATAAGTGTCTCTCTTCTTTATATTATGCAAAGATAATGTGTATATTCATAACTACCAAATGATTGGACCACAAAAAGGACTTTTTTTATGGTTTATCTCTAGATTTTTACATGAACATCGTACCTTTATAGAAAATTTGCGTTCTTAATTTTGCTGTAATCTGCTGCACCATATCGACTCAATAGATTTGAGGAAAACGAGAAATAATTACAGAATTACACGAGCCGTGTGCGGTGAAAGTCGCATGCACGGTTCTTGAAGGGAAGAAGCCATCACAGACGAAGAGTACGCCAACATGACAAACAACGCCCGCCGCATAGGCGAGCAACTGCGCAAAGGCAGATACTTGACAGATGCCCTTGGATAAGGTTACGGCGGTTATGTCAATATAGCATACCGAACATCCAGAGAGGGATGATGTTGCCGTATCCTGTCTCTATGTCGTCCTTTACCACATAGCCGTTATCTATGTCCTGTAGCTGGCGCTGCTTTTTCTTCTTGCCTCCTACCTCAAATGTGTATTTGCCGTCTATGAGGAAGTCGGAGATTGGCGATACCGTCACAGGCATCAGGGAACGGGTTTGGTTGAAGAAGAACGTCTCGCGGACAGTGCCTATCTCAACATTGCTGCCTAAGGTATATATGAGGTTGGGGTTGTCAAGATAGATTTTGTCTACCTTGCCAAGCCCCTGTATGCCTTGGGTAGAAGTGCGCAGTTGGCTGACAAGTCCTGCCTTTTCCAAATAGGCACAAAGGTCTGCCACGTTGTTCCTCGACACCTCAAGCTGCCCTCCTATCTGTGACATGTTGGGCTTGAACGGTGCACTTTGGGCAATGATGGCAAGCAGACGCTTGAGTTTTCTGGCTGTGGAGACGGAAAGGTCTGCGTATTGCGGTATGTCTGTTTCTATGGTAGCATTGACTACCTGTTGTATGTACTGGCTGATGTCGTCGTCGGAGAAGGGATAGTAGCCTCTTTGCAGATAGTCGGCAAAGTATTTCAAGGGCAAGAAACCGTCCGGCACTTCCACTTCCTGCTGGAGAAGCTGCTGGAGGGTGCACACCGGTATACGTATGCCATGGAACAGTTCCAAGTATTCCCTATACGAAAGTCCCTGCATCTCGTACATCAAGGCACGGCGGCTGAGGTCAAAGGCTCCCTTGGCAATGTCCAGTACTGACGAGCCGGTAAAGACCACGTGCAACTCGGCATGGTAGTCGTAAATCAGTTTTAGCTCTCTTGCCCAGTCTTTATATTTGTGTATCTCATCAATGAACAGGTATTTGCCTCCGGTTTTGACAAAGCTGTCGGCAAGTCCTGTCAGTCTGTGGCTGGCAAAATAGAAGTCCTCTGCCTGCACGTAGAGCGACTCCGTTGTGGGCAGCTGCTCTTTTATATGTTGCAGTACGAGAGTGGTTTTGCCGATACCTCTTGGACCCATGAGTCCTATCATGCGAGCATTCCAGTTGATACGGTCATACATATAACGATGGAATGTGGTGGTGGTTTCACGCAGCAGTTTTCTGTATGTGGCTTGTAGCTGTTCCATGACAAGTAGCTTTTTGATGAATATCGTTTGCAAAGGTACACAAATTTTACCAAACTGCACTGAACTGAGTGCACTTTTCTCGAAAATATGCACTCAGTTCAGTGCAGTTTGGCGAGTTCTGACTATTTTTTACGGGCAAATATTGTCTGCGAAATACGCGAAGGCACAGTTGCGGCAAAATATAAAGTACTATATTTTGCTGCAACTGTTATTTTTTTGTAACTTTGCGGCAATATTGCGACTTATAGAGAGAAAACTTAATACACTGACAAAATAAAATGATAAAACAGTTCCTTGACATCGTAACCAGATACTTCAAACCGTACAGAATGTACATAGTATGGGCGATAGTACTTAACTTCGTGGCACAATGGCTCAACGTATTCTCGTTCGTTGTGCTCATCCCTATTCTCAACATTCTGTTCAAGATAGACCAGACGGTCTACCACTACAAGGAGTGGACGTGGTCTACGCTGAACAAGGACATCGTCACTAACAACGGCTACGCCTTCGTGCAGGAGATGATAGCAGAGCACGGTGCCTTCCTCACCCTGTGCATAATGGGCAGCACACTGGTCTTCATGACCTGTCTGAAGTGTACGGGCTACTGGGGAGCGCAGAACATCATGATGCCCCTCAGCACAGGCGTGGTGAGAGACATACGCATGGCGATGTACAGCAAAATCATGCGACTGCCGCTAAGCTTCTTCTCTGCCGAGCGTAAGGGCGACATCATCGTCAGGATGAGCACCGACGTGCAGATGGTGGAGAACTCCGTAACGTCCGCCATCAGCACCCTGATACAGCAGCCTATAGCCATCATCATCTGCTTCATAACACTCTTCGCCACCAGCTGGCAGCTGACGCTCTTCGTGCTCGTCGTGGCACCGCCGGCAGCGTGGGTGATGGGCAGCGTGACGAAGCGTCTGAAGAACCAGTCTGCCAACGTGCAGGCAGGACTGTCCGAGATTATGGCGCAGATAGAAGAGACGCTCGGCGGACTGCGCATCATCAAGGCGTTCATCGCCGAGGAGAAGATGGCGAAGCGTTTCAACTTCATCAACAACGAGTTCCGCCGCGGCATGATCAACATGACGATGCGTATCAATGCCGCACACCCCGTGTCGGAGTCCATGGGCACACTGATCATCGTGGTGGTGCTGCTCTTCGGCGGATGGCTGATACTGGAGGGCGACGGATTCATCGACGCCTCCACGTTCATCTTCTACATGGTGATACTCTACAGCGTCATCAACCCCATCAAGGACCTTACACGCCAGACGTACATGATACCGATGGGCCTGGCGTCAATGGACCGCATCGACTATATCCTCAAGGCGGAGAACCCCATCAAGGAGCTTGACGCACCGAAGCCGCTCAACGACTTCGAAGACAAGGTGGAGCTGCAGGATGTCTCCTTCCACTACAACGGCGGACAGGAAGTGCTCAAGCACATCAACCTGACGATACCCAAGGGCAAGACCATCGCACTGGTGGGACAGTCCGGCTCGGGCAAGTCCACCATGGTAGACCTCATCCCACGTTACCACGACGTGACGGGCGGACGTATCCTCATTGACGGCAAGGACGTGCGCGACGTAAAGATCCACGACTTGCGCACGCTGATAGGCAACGTGAACCAGGAGGCCATCCTGTTCAACGACACGTTCTACAACAACATCACCTTCGGCGTGGAGAACGCCACCATGGAGCAGGTGATAGAGGCGGCGAAGATAGCCAACGCCCACGAGTTCATCATGGAGACGGAGCACGGCTACGACACCATGATAGGCGACCGCGGCGGCCGCCTGTCCGGCGGACAGCGCCAGCGTGTCAGCATAGCACGCGCCATACTGAAGAACCCGCCCATCCTCATCCTCGACGAGGCCACCTCGGCGCTCGACACGGAGTCGGAGCACCTGGTGCAGGAGGCCCTCGACCGCCTCATGAAGAGCCGCACCACGGTAGCCATTGCCCACCGCCTGTCCACCATCAAGAATGCCGACGAGATTTACGTACTCTACGAGGGCGAGATAGTGGAGCACGGTCAGCACGCAGAACTGATTGAAAAGAACGGATACTACAAGCGTCTGTACGATATGCAGCAGCTATAAAAAGCGGTAGCAAGAGAAAGCGTTTTTTTCAAAGCAACTGCCAAAATATTTTTACAACATTTGGAAATCAGCCAGAGTTTGATTAACTTTGCCGAAAAAGCAGAATTGGACATATGTTAGATTTCAACAAGAGGAAATTGCCGGCAGGCATACAGTCGTTCAAAAAGATAAGAGAAGGAGGATATCTCTATGTTGACAAGAGCGACATCATTTGGTACTTGGCTAATTGTGGGAAACAGTACAATTACCTCAGTCGCCCACGGCGCTTCGGCAAGTCGATACTTGTCGATACGCTGCAGATGTACTTTGAAGGAAGGAAAGACCTCTTCGAAGGACTCAAGATAATGCAGCTGGAGAAAGACTGGAAGCAGCATCCTGTCATCCGACTTGACCTCAGCCGGGGCGGTGCGAACGCAGAGACGCTGCGCTCGTATTTGAACTTACGTTTTAAGGAGTATGAGAAAAAATATGCCATTACTCCTGACCACACGGCCCAACTTGCCGACAGATTCCATGCCATCATCGCCACAGCCTACGAACAGACGGGGCTGCAGGTTGCCATACTCATCGACGAATATGACTCGCCGCTCCAGCACTCTTGGAACACACCGGAGCACGATAAGTGCACGGAGGTGTACCGTGAGGTATTTGCCATTCTGAAAGCTGACGATGAATACGAGCGACTCGTGTTCATCACGGGCATCACCAAGTTCACACAGATATCCCTGTTCTCCGTACTGAACAACCTCACCAACATCAGTTTCCTTCCTGAGTATGCAGCCGTCTGCGGCATTACAGAAGAAGAAATCAGCGAAAACTTCCAGCCTGAACTGGGAAGAATGGCAGAGGTGAACCAGTGGACACTACAGCAGACCCACGACCGACTGAAGGACTACTACGACGGCTACCATTTTAGTGATGACAACATGGTGGATATCTATAATCCATATAGTCTCGTCAATGCATTGGACCAGTCAAAGGTTAGAAATTTCTGGGCAGCATCGGGGGCGACTACCTTGCTTCCAAAGTTTGTGGACAATATGGAACTCCGTCTGAAGAATTTCGAGGATTGCCGTATCATGCGGGATACCCTGGAACTATCCGACGTCACAGGCGGCGGAGCTGAATTGTTCCTCTATCAGTCTGGCTATCTGACCATAAAGAAGAGCGATGAATTTGGCTATACACTCGGATTCCCCAACGAAGAGGTGAAAAAGGCACTCTACGATATGGTGCTTCCAACCTTGACCTTACGGGAAAAGAGCGACATACAGTCCCTGCAAGCAAACCTATACGCCCAAATGGGCATGGGCCAAATCGACGAGGCCATGAAATCGCTGAAAGCGCTCATTGCCGATGTGCCGTACAGCAACAAGAAGCTCGCCTCGATGGACATGGAGGAGCGCTACCGCCTCATCATCAGCACCATCTTCAACGCCATCGGTCTGAAAGTTGAGGTAGAACGCATGATAGCCACCGGCAGAATAGACATGACAGTACAGACCTCCCGCTACATCTACGTCATAGAGCTGAAACTGCGCAACAACGGCGGAAAGGATGCCGCCTCTCAGCAGATTCTCGACCGCCAGTACATGGAACCGTTCAAGGCAGACAAGCGTCAAGTTATCGGCTTGGGTATAGAACTTGACGAAGAAGGCAAGGGACTTTTGGACTGGGAAATATGCCGACAAGACGCACGACACGATTAATAGAACTCCTCAAGCATACAGGTGTTTTTGGTTTGGATTTGACGCAAAACCCAGCATATTTTGCTTTGGATTTGGTCAGATTTCCCGCGCTTTTTGGTTTGGATCTGAAAAAATATATTACCTTTGCGCTTGAAATCTAAACAATTGCGCTTATGTTCGAAAGAAACGCCATAAATTACCTTCGCCGATGGGCGGAAAAGCCAGAACGAAAGCCACTGGTGCTGCGTGGAGCGCGCCAGGTGGGAAAGACGACTTTGGTGCAGCAGTTCGCAGCAGAGTTTGATACGTACATCTATCTCAATCTCGAGGAGAAGGAGAATGCAAGTCTCTTTGCCGCCGACTACTCCTTCGACGACCTCCTTGCCGGCATCTGCTATAAGGCGAATGCCATGAAGGAGACTGACGGGCGCACGCTGATATTCATCGATGAGATACAGAACGAGCCGAAGGCGGTGCAGTCGCTGCGCTATTTCTACGAGAAGCGCCCTGACCTGTACGTCATAGCGGCAGGCTCGCTACTGGAGAGTCTGATGGGTACACGCCACATCTCCTTCCCCGTAGGCAGGGTGGAGTATATGGCGTTGCACCCGTGCACGTTTGTGGAGTTTCTCCGTGCCATGGGGCAGGACGTGTTGGCAGGGCACGTGGAGACGGTGTCCGTGCCGGCATCGCTGCATGAGCATACGCTGGAACTGTTCAGGAAGTATATGATAGTAGGCGGTCTGCCCGAGGCAGTGGCAAACTACGCCGAGCACCATGACCTGGTACGGCTCAACGGGGTATTCAATGCTCTGATAGCCGGCTACCGCGACGACGTGGAGAAGTATGCTGACAAGCAGCGCGACCAGGATGCCATACGCTATATTCTGAACTACGGCTGGACGTTTGCCGCCCACCGCATACAGTTCTCTAAGTTTACGGGGACGACGTTCAAGTCCTCTGACGTTGGCAATGCATTCCGTACGCTGGAGAAGACGCTTCTGCTTGAGTTGGTCTATCCGCAGACGTCCGTGGCGTTCCCCATACTGCCTGACTTGCGGAAGAGCCCCAAGCTGATGTGGCTTGATACCGGGCTGGTCAACTACGTGGCAGGACAGCAGGAGGAGCTGCTCTTTACGCAGGACAGCGACGAGCTGTGGAACGGTACCATCGCCGAGCACATCGTAGGGCAGGAGCTACTGGGGGCAGGATATACGTTCGGCGACAAGCGTCTGTTTTGGGTGCGTGATGCCAGAAACTCTCAAGCGGAACTGGACTTCCTCTACCGCTACCGCTCGCATCTCTTGCCCATAGAGGTGAAGACTGGCAGCAATGCCAAGTTGCGCTCGCTCCACCTGTTTATGGCGGAGTCAAAGGAGCGGGTGGCCCTGCGTCTGTGGAACGGTCCGATGACGCACGACACGATATCACGGGAGGAAGGCGAACCTTTTATACTATATAACATCCCGATGTACTATGCAGGCCACCTACCTGCATTCCTCGAACGGATGGGAGTTTGATTTCTATTTGGGTCAGACTTTCCTTATCAAACTAAAGAGGCCTTCATATAACCTGAAGGTCACACGAAGACCTCTTTAGTTTTATCATACAGGTATACAAATTCCAAAGTGGCAGAGTTACAAAGAAATTTTCATGTATCCAAACTTCATGATGTTTTTATTTGGAAATCCGACGAAGTTTGATTAACTTTGCCGAAAAAGCAGAATTGGACATATGATAGATTTCAACAAGAGGAAATTGCCGGCTGGCATACAGTCGTTCAAAGTCATCAGAACAGAGAACTATCTGTACGTTGACAAAAGCGACATCATTTGGTATTTGGCGAATTGTGGCAAGAAATTCAATTACCTAAGTCGCCCACGGCGCTTCGGCAAGTCGATACTTGTCGATACGCTGCAGATGTACTTTGAAGGAAGGAAAGACCTCTTCGAAGGACTCAAGATAATGCAGCTGGAGAAAGACTGGAAGCAGCATCCTGTCATCCGACTTGACCTCAGCCGGGGCGGTGCGAACGCAGAGACGCTGCGCTCGTATTTGAACTTACGTTTTAAGGAGTATGAGAAAAAATATGCCATTACTCCTGACCACACGGCCCAACTTGCCGACAGATTCCATGCCATCATCGCCACAGCCTACGAACAGACGGGGCTGCAGGTTGCCATACTCATCGACGAATATGACTCGCCGCTCCAGCACTCTTGGAACACACCGGAGCACGATAAGTGCACGGAGGTGTACCGTGAGGTATTTGCCATTCTGAAAGCTGACGATGAATACGAGCGACTCGTGTTCATCACGGGCATCACCAAGTTCACACAGATATCCCTGTTCTCCGTACTGAACAACCTCACCAACATCAGTTTCCTTCCTGAGTATGCAGCCGTCTGCGGCATTACAGAAGAAGAAATCAGCGAAAACTTCCAGCCTGAACTGGGAAGAATGGCAGAGGTGAACCAGTGGACACTACAGCAGACCCACGACCGACTGAAGGACTACTACGACGGCTACCATTTTAGTGATGACAACATGGTGGATATCTATAATCCATATAGTCTCGTCAATGCATTGGACCAGTCAAAGGTTAGAAATTTCTGGGCAGCATCGGGGGCGACTACCTTGCTTCCAAAGTTTGTGGACAATATGGAACTCCGTCTGAAGAATTTCGAGGATTGCCGTATCATGCGGGATACCCTGGAACTATCCGACGTCACAGGCGGCGGAGCTGAATTGTTCCTCTATCAGTCTGGCTATCTGACCATAAAGAAGAGCGATGAATTTGGCTATACACTCGGATTCCCCAACGAAGAGGTGAAAAAGGCACTCTACGATATGGTGCTTCCAACCTTGACCTTACGGGAAAAGAGCGACATACAGTCCCTGCAAGCAAACCTATACGCCCAAATGGGCATGGGCCAAATCGACGAGGCCATGAAATCGCTGAAAGCGCTCATTGCCGATGTGCCGTACAGCAACAAGAAGCTCGCCTCGATGGACATGGAGGAGCGCTACCGCCTCATCATCAGCACCATCTTCAACGCCATCGGTCTGAAAGTTGAGGTAGAACGCATGATAGCCACCGGCAGAATAGACATGACAGTACAGACCTCCCGCTACATCTACGTCATAGAGCTGAAACTGCGCAACAACGGCGGAAAGGATGCCGCCTCTCAGCAGATTCTCGACCGCCAGTACATGGAACCGTTCAAGGCAGACAAGCGTCAAGTTATCGGCTTGGGTATAGAACTTGACGAAGAAGGCAAGGGACTTTTGGACTGGAAAATTATCGAATAAATACGGATAGAAGTCTCAAAGTATCATCATCGGGCTTTTACACAACGCTAACTTTCTGAGTACGTAGCACTTACAGCAACAACCCTTCCTTAGAACCAACACAAAAGTATCATCAAAGTATCATAGAAGTCTCATAGAAGTATCATCAAAGTATCATTAAAGTCTCATCCGCCATTTTGTGCCCAAGCCGTGGGCATCGTGTTACCAAGCCGCGGGAATCCTGTTACCAAGCCGCGGGCATCGTGTGCCCGAGCCGTGGGCATAAAGCTGAATACAGGAC
>CAVCKM010000054.1:0-8855 GCA_963602765.1 Alistipes putredinis
GGCAGAGTGGACATAGTGCTCCTCACCAAGACCGACCTCTACCTCCTCGAACTGAAGCTCAACCAGTCAGCGCAGGCTGCCATGCAGCAGATAAACCTCAAGAACTACCGCCAGCGCTTCGCCCTCAGCGGAAAGCCCATAACAAAAGTCGGCATCAACTTCGACTCTACGCAGGGAAACATCACCGACTGGGTGATAGAGGCATAGATAAAATACCAATCGTCCGCCCCTTTAGCAATCAGCTTCAGAGGCGGACGATTTTTCTTGACAGAATATCAGAAGACGTATGCACTCGCTTGTTAGCACATAACAATTTATTCAGAGGGTCAATGAACCTGTCCCTGTGACCCTGTGTCCCTGTGACCCTATGTCCCTGTGACCCTATCAAAGTCTCATAAAAGTCTCATCAATTCAGATAACCTTTTAGGCCTTTGTGCCCAAGCCGCGGGCATCCTGTCCCCGAGCCGCGAGCATCGCGTGCCCAAGCCGTGGGCATCGTGTGCCCGAGCCGCGGGCATCGGCTGCACAAAAACATCCGCCGTCCCTTCTTACTGTTGCCATAGACCAGGACTCTTGGAACAAGTGATTAAATGATACTTTTATGAGACTTTTATGAGACTTCTCGACAAGAAACCGAGAAGTCTCATTTAGTATATATCACTATCAGTCAAGCTACTACACATCCAGCCACAATCAAAAATGATACTTTGAGACTTTTTTTTAAAAAAAAGTATTTTTGCTTAAGTGCTACAGGTTTCTCTTAATGAACTTGATGTGCTGCCATACGGTGGTCAGCATGCCGTAGTGTTTCTTCATTATGCTGAAGCGTTCGAGGAGCGAGGCACGGTGGCTTTTGACGGACATGCCGCCTTCGAGGTAGTCGCAGAGTACGAGGTGCGAGTTGTATAGCTTCAGTCCCATCCGCTCCGTCTCCTTCATCACGCGGATGCACCAGTCTACGTCTGCCGAGAGGCGGTAGCGCAGATTGTACTTTATACGCCGTGCTATGTCGGTACGTACGTAGAAGGCTTGGTGGCAGACTAGCATGCCGTTCTTGAACGACCGCCACGTCAGCTTGTCGGGAGCCTGCAGATGCCGGTGGGAGACGAACTTGCCAGCCTCGTCCACCACGTCGGTCTGGCCGTACACTACCCCGGGGAGCATGTCGCGGTTGGCGGTGACTTCCACCTCCAACTGTGCCGCCAGGTCGGTCAGCGTCGTCACGCTGTGCAACTTGTCGCCGGCGTTGAGAAAGACGAGGTAGTCTCCCTTGGCAAGTGCCAGTCCCTTGTTCATGGCATCGTAGAGTCCGCCGTCCGGCTCGCTGACCACGAGTACGCGGTCGGGCTGACCGTCGGCATATTCGCGCACCATATCCATAGTGGCATCCTTCGATGCCCCGTCCAGTATGATGTGCTGCACGTTAGGGTGCGTCTGCGCCTTCACGCTGTCGATGGTACGCTGCAGCACCGCCGCAGCATTATAAGTACAAGTAACTATAGTAAACGTTATCATAACGAATTAAGCATTATTCATCCAAAATAGGTATCCAATTTGATGTACCAACATTTTGAATATTTGTATCTTTGGGCTGAAAGCCCATCACTCCATAGCCCAGGGCAACGCCCTGGGTTTTTGTTTGTATGTATCCACGCGCCCTGTAAGGGCAAAAGTCTATTGTCTTGTGCGTGAGAGTCTATGTACTTTTGCCCTTACAGGGCGGTGGTTGATGTCCCGATGTACCCAGGGCGTTGCCCTGGGCTATGAAGTATTGGGCTTTCAGCCCGTTGTACCATCATAGTTTTCAGTTTTTCTTGGGTACATCAAATTGGACAGCCTACATCCAAAAACTATGAATTACGCATTAATCAGAACACCGGCAGGGTGAGCAACTGGTAGTACAGTGTCTGCGCCATGCGCTTGTGCCCCTCGCTGTTGGGGTGCAGGCGGTCGGCATCCGGCTTGCGGAAATAGCGCGCGTGCTCGTCGAGCATCGGGTAGAGTCCGCAGAGACTGCCAAGGTCGATGACGGGCACTGCCCATACCTCTCCTGCCTCTTTCGTAGCCTCAACATAGTCGTCGAGGTATTCGCCGCAACTGTTTTCGTAGTCCTCGGAGCACTGCCAGTTCTTGTCGTTGGCGTGGAAGTTCTGGCGGTGTGTCGGCGTGAGCACCACAATCTGCTTCGTCGGGTACATCTTCTTGAGTTTCTCCAGGGCTATGTTGATACGACCGCAGTAGGTCTTGTCGTCCTTGTTGAGATAGCGGCGTTCACGCTTCACGAGTTTCTTCTCGCTGCCGTGGCCGTACATCACCTTCTCCTCCTTCTCGGTGTACCAGTCTCCGATGGGCGTACCGGTGTTGTAGTCGTTGGTGCCCATGAGTATCATGATGGCATCGATGCTGTCTCCGTGTTCGGCGTAGAGAGCATCCGCCTGGCGCGGTATGTCGTTCCACTGGCGTCCGCTCTTGCCGTAGACGAACGTGTGGATGCCGAGCCACTTCTCCAGCCACGCCCAGTACTTCGTCTCACCTGCGGGACGGGGGTCTGTTATGGAGTCGCCAAGATAAGCCACGCGCTTGCCCTGCCACGGGTGGACCATCATTTGGGCACTTGCCTCAGCTGCGCAAAAGAGAGCTGCGACGAAAAGGGTAATAGTCAGTAATGTCTTCTTCATGTTGTGTATTTTTCTATGTGCATTTACTTCTCGCAAAGTTAGCACAAATGGACGGATTTGGCAATAAGACGATAGCTAAGAAAGCCTAAAATGTCAATTCGTCAGCCATTTTTGCCAGATTGTCAGCCTTTTCGGGCGGTGGTACGCCCTTTGAAACGATGGTGGACGAACATCAACGCAGCCTCGGCTGCATAACCAATTAACCAAGAAAGGAGTTAGAATTATGATGATGAATCAAGAACAAATGATGAGCGGCAAGGAAGCCCTCCAGCGTTTCTGCAAGAACCTTGTTGCAGACGCAAAAGCCGGCAAGCTGGACCCTGTCATCGGACGTGACGACGAGATTCGCCGCGTGCTGCAGATCCTGTCGCGCCGTACCAAGAACAACCCTATCCTCATCGGCGAACCAGGTACTGGCAAGACGGCCATCGCCGAGGGACTGGCACAGCGTATCGTCAGAGGCGACGTGCCGGAGAACCTGAAAGAGAAAGAGATATACACGCTCGACATGGGTGCCCTCGTGGCCGGTGCCAAGTACAAGGGTGAGTTTGAGGAACGTCTGAAGGGCGTCATCAACGGTGTGACGGAGAGTCAGGGCAAGTTTATCCTCTTCATCGACGAGATACACACGCTGGTGGGAGCCGGAGGCGGTGAGGGTGCCATGGATGCTGCAAACATCCTGAAGCCGGCACTGGCACGCGGCGAACTGCGCGCCATCGGTGCCACGACGCTGAACGAATACCAGAAGTACTTCGAGAAGGACAAGGCACTGGAACGCCGCTTCCAGATTGTCATGGTGGACGAGCCGGACGAGCTGTCTGCCATCTCCATACTGCGCGGACTGAAGGAGCGCTACGAGAACCACCACCGCGTCCGCATCCAGGACGATGCCTGCATAGCTGCCGTGACGCTGTCGCAACGTTATATCGCCGACCGTTTCCTGCCGGACAAGGCCATCGACCTGATGGACGAGGCCGCTGCGAAACTGCGTATGGAGCGCGACTCCGTGCCGGAGGAGCTGGACGAACTGGAGCGTCATTTGAAGCAGCTTGAGATAGAACGCGAAGCCATCAAGCGCGAGGCGGGCAACGACAAGGAGAACGCCAAACTGGCGGAGCTGAACAAGAAAATCTCCGTGCTGCAGGACGAGAAACTGCGTATGCGTTCCGAGTGGGTCAAGGAGAAGAACCTCGTCGACAAGATCCAGCAGGACAAGCAGGAGATAGAGCGTCTGCGCTTCGAGGCGGAGAAAGCCGAGCGCGAGGGCAACTACGGCAAGGTGGCCGAGATTCGCTACGGCAAGCTGAAGCAGCTCCAGGAGGACATCGACAAGACGCAGGAGCAGATAAAGGCTTCGGGGGCTTCGAAGATGGTACGCGAGGAGGTCACCGCCGACGACATCGCCGAGGTGGTAAGCCGCTGGACGGGCATCCCCGTAACGCGTATGATGCAGAGCGAGAAGGACAAGCTGCTGCATCTGGAGGAGGAACTGCACAAACGTGTCATCGGACAGGACCCTGCCATACAGGCCGTCAGCGATGCCGTACGCCGCAGCCGCGCCGGACTGCAAGACCCGAAACGTCCTATCGCCTCGTACATCTTCCTCGGCACCACGGGTGTGGGTAAGACGGAACTGGCGAAGGCTCTTGCCGACTACCTCTTCAACGACGAGCAGATGATAACACGCATCGACATGAGTGAGTACCAGGAGAAGTTCTCCGTCACCCGACTCATCGGTGCGCCTCCGGGATACGTCGGCTACGACGAGGGCGGTCAGCTCACTGAGGCTGTGCGCCGCAAGCCGTACTCCGTAGTGCTCTTCGACGAGATAGAGAAGGCGCACCCGGACGTGTTCAACATCCTGCTGCAGGTACTTGACGACGGTCGTCTGACGGACTCCAAGGGACGTGTGGTGAACTTCAAGAACACCATCATCATCATGACGAGCAACCTCACTACCGACCAGCTCTACGGCAAGGCTCCTATCCTCGACGGCAACGGCATGGTGAAGCCGCCTATCCGTCCTGAGTTCCTCAACCGTATCGACGAGATCATCAACTTCTCCCAACTCACGAAGGAGGAGATAAGCGAGGTAGTTCGCCTGCAGATGAACCGCGTGGCAGCAATGCTGGCACAGCAGGGCTTCACGCTCAACGTGACGGATGCCGCCATAGCAACCCTCGCCGAGGCCGGCTACGACCCCGACTTCGGTGCACGCCCGGTAAAGCGTGCCATCCAGCGCGACGTCCTCAACGCTCTCTCAAAGCAACTGCTCTCAGGCAGCGTCAGCAATCAGAAGCCTGTCACGGTGGACAGCAAGGACGGAAACATCACGTTTTTTAATTCATAATGCAGAATGCAGAATTCATAATTGGCGTTCCTATGGCTTTCGGGCTATAGGAACGCTTTTTTTTTGCCCATTTTTGGCACTTACTAAAGTATTCACTACCTTTGCACAGTCGAAATTATGAATTATGAATTATGCATTCTGAATTATGAATTACGAATTAATCTCCCGCCGCCGCAGCGAACTGATGGGCTTCGCCATCATCATCGTCATGCTTTTCCACGTCAACACGCCGCGTGCGGACGCTTTCTTCGGACTGCGGCGCATGGGCAACCTCGGCGTGGACATCTTCCTCTTTCTCTCCGGCATCGGACTGTGGTTCTCGTGGGCCAAGCAGCAGGACTGGAAGCGGTTCTACCTTAACCGCGCCCTGCGCATCTACCCGGCATGGCTGCTCGTGGCAGGGTATTTCTATATATCCCATTTCCACTACGGCCACCCCCGCTACGCCCTACCCTTCGGCGGCACGGGCGATGCCGGCGTGGACAGCGTCATTGACCTCATCGGCGAGGTGCTCTTCAACTGGGACTTCTGGCTGCACGACGAACTGACGTTCTGGTACGTGCCGGCCACGATGATGCTCTATATCTTCGCCCCGATGTATATGGAGCTGGTGCGCCGCTGGCCCGTGTACCGTTGGCTTGTGGTGCTGCCGCTGATGTGGCCCATCATGGTGCAGTACATCACGCCCATACACCAGGCCGTCGGTCACATCGAGATATTCTGGAGCCGCGTGCCCATCTTCTTCCTCGGCATCAACATCGCCGAGTCCATAAGGCAAAAGAAAACCATAGACCGCGCAGCGTGGCCTATGGTTATCGGTTTGTTCGTAGTAAGTCTCGGCGCGTGCATCTGGCTCGAGCAGATGCGCCACGGACGCTTCCCTCTCTATACGGAGCGCATGCTCTACATCGTTCTTGCCGTCACGACGGTGTTCATCGTCAGCAAACTGAGCAACCCCTTGCTCTGCAGGGCATTGGCATGGGTAGGCGGCATCTCACTGGAGATTTACCTCGTCCACATAGAGTTCATCCTCAAACCGCTCTACCGCCTCCACCTCGGCTACTGGCCCACCGCCCTACTGCTCATAGCCATCTCGCTGCCGGTAGCATGGATAGTGGCGCAAGTCAGCAACCGTATCGGCTCACTGTTGCGTCGGTTGGTCGGGTGTTAGCCTACTACCCTTCCTTGAACAGTTCCTTGATGCCGCCGATGCTTCCCATGATGTTTGTTGCCTCGTATGGGAGATATACTGTCTTGGACTTGTCGCCAGAGGCGATGTCCTGCAGGGCGGCGATGTATTTCTGCGCCAGGAGGTAGTTTGCCGGGTTGGTGCTCTTGCCTACCGCCTCCGTTATCTTGTTGATGGCAACGGCCTCTGCCTCTGCTTTGCGTATGCGTGCCTCTGCCTCACCCTCAGCCTTGAGCACCTGCTCCTGCTTGGCGGCTTCTGCACGGTTGATGGCAGCCTGCTTGTCGGCCTCCGACTTTAGGATGACGGCCTGCTTGTCACCCTCGGAAGTCAGGATGGTGGCGCGCTTGTTACGCTCCGCCTGCATCTGCTTCTCCATGGCCTGCAGCACGGTGGCTGGCGGTATGATGTCCTGCAGCTCCACGCGGTTCACCTTGATGCCCCATTTGTTCGTGGCATCGTCGAGCACGGCACGCAGCTTCGTGTTGATGGTGTCGCGCGAAGTGAGGGTCTGGTCCAGCTCCATCTCGCCGATGATGTTTCGCAACGTGGTCTGCGTCAGCTTCTCTATGGCGTTGGGCAGGTTGTTTATCTCGTACACCGCCTTGAAGGGGTCTACTATCTGGAAGTACAGCAGGGCGTTGATCTCCATCTGTATGTTGTCCTTGGTGATGACGTTCTGGCGTGCGAAGTCGAACACCTGTTCACGCAGGTCGATGCGGTCGGTGTTGACGTAGCGTCCGCGGTTGGAACCGCCGACGAGCGTCTTGGCGCGGTCAATGAACGGTATGATGATGTTGATGCCCGGCTGCAGCGTACTGTAGTACTTGCCGAGGCGTTCGATGACTTTCGTCTCAGACTGGGGGATGATGACTATAGTGTTCTTGAGCACTACGGCAGCAAGCACTATGAGGATAACGAGGAAGGCATAAATAAAATCCATGGCTTTAGTTTTTTATTGTTGATAAATATATGTATTACGCTGTTACAGTGAGCACTATGCTTTCACGTGAAACAACGGTCACGGTAGTGCCGCAGGCTATCTCCGCCCCGTCGGCAGAGACGGAGCGCCATTCGTCGCCGTCTATCTTGACGTAGCCGTGTCCGCCGGCCGGTATCGTCTCTATCACTGTCCCGCGCCGTCCTATGAGTGCATCGGCATTGCTCTTGCGTTCCGCCTTGCCGTGCATTCGTTTCAGCAGTGGCGGACGGAGGAAGAGGATGCAGACGAGGGATGCTGCCACCCACAGGAACACTTGTCCCCAGAAGGGCAGTCCCAGCAGTGCACCGACCATTGCTGCCAGCGCACCTATGGAGGAGCAGACGAGATAGAAGTCGCCGCTCGTCAACTCCGAGAGCAGGCATACTACTGACCATATCAGCCAGAGCAGCCAGAGGTTGTGGTATATGTAGTCCATAGCAGTTTATTTGTTAATCAGTGCCACGGCGTAGGCGGATATTCCCTCCTTGCGCCCCGTGAAGCCCAGCTTCTCCGTCGTCGTCGCCTTGATGGATACGTTGTCGGGGTCGGTCTGCATCACGTCGGCAAGACACTGCCGCATCTCCTCTATATGGGGATTTAGCTTGGGTTGCTCGGCGCATACGGTGCAGTCGATGTTGCCCACGGCATAGCCCTTTGTGGCTATCAAGTCGATGGTCTTGCGGAGCAGTATCTTGGAGTCGATGCCGTCGGTCTCCTCTGCCGTATCGGGGAAGTGGTAACCGATGTCGCGCATGTTTGCCGCCCCGAGCAGCGCGTCGCAGATGGCGTGTATGAGCACGTCGGCATCGCTGTGGCCCAGCAGTCCGTGGGTGTGTGCAATCTTGATGCCGCCGAGCCAGAGGTCGCGGCCCTCCACCAGTTGGTGGACGTCATATCCCATTCCTATTCTTATCATACCTTTTTATATTATGTGTAATATGCAGTTGCAAAGATACACATAATATCCGACATTCCGTCTCTCCAGGCATAAAAATCAGCGTCAACGTCACGCATACAGAAAATTATTCGTACCTTTGCGCCATAAGAACACAAAGAGCGCAAGAATATGGCAATAAGAGAAAGAAAAAAGCGTATATACCGCAAGCGCATACCGTACGGCATGCAGAACTTTGAGGATGTCATAATGGAAGACTGCTACTACGTGGACAAGACTCCTTTCATCGAAGACATAGAGGACAGCAACAAGTACTTCTTCTTCATACGCCCTCGCCGATTCGGCAAGAGCATCACCCTCTCCATGCTCGAAAACTACTACGACATCAACAAGAAGGACAAGTTTGACACACTCTTCGGAGGACTGTACATCGGAGAGAACCCGACACCGGAACGCAACTCATACCTTGTCATCCACCTCAACTTCGCCATGATTGCGGCAGGGCTGGACAACTACCAGAAGGGGATGGACTCACATTGCAACATCAAGTTCTGCAGTTTCTGCGACAGATACGCCGCCCTGCTCCCTCACGGCATCAAGGAGGAGATGAACCAAAGGGAGGATGCCGTAGCGCAGCTGACATTCCTCTGCGAGCAATGCGCTGCGGTAGGACAGAAGATATACCTCTTCATCGACGAGTACGACCATTTCACCAACATGATCCTCTCCAATGAAGAATACTTGGAACGCTACCGCAACCA
>CAVCKM010000055.1:0-9357 GCA_963602765.1 Alistipes putredinis
ACCCAGTGTCTCCATCACTGTCGAGCCCACGCAAGAGGACATTACAATCCGCAGCATCTTCAACTATCTCAACGAGAGCGGCAAAGAAATATATATCGCCATCGACGAGTTTCAACAAATCTCAGAATATCCAGAAAAAGGCACAGAAGCATTGCTCCGTTCATACATCCAGTTTGCGCAGCATGTGCATTTCGTCTTCTCAGGAAGCAAACGCCATCTGATGGCCGAAATCTTCAGCTCGCCGAAACGTCCATTCTTCCAAAGCACGGAAATTATGGGACTAAAACCCTTGAAAAGCGACATCTATTATGCGTTTTGCCAGGATTTCTTCAAGCAGAAAGGAGGCAACCTCTCGAAAGATACCTTTGAATACATCTACAATCAGTTCGAGGGACACACATGGTACATCCAGTGCATCATGAACCGTCTGTACGAAACTGACATGGAAGTTGACGACATCACCCAAGTCAATGCTGCCCTGCTCTCAATCCTGGCAGGCAGGGAGACCCAGTTTGAAAGCCTGGTACAATTCTTTACCGAGAACCAATTCTCCCTCCTAAAAGCCATCGCCAAAGAAGGCATCGTAGCCCAACCCACAGCAGGCAAGTTCATCAAAGACCACAAGTTGAATGGAGCCAGCAGCGTAAAGGCTGCCCTCAAAACGCTGGAAGAGAAAGAACTGGTCTACAGAAAGGCTGAAGGCTACATCATCTATGATAGATTCATGGATATATGGCTGAAAAGAGTATAGTCCTCATGCGTGGCGCATCCAGTTCAATGCCTCTTTCCTTGAGAATACATTCAAATTCTTGCAAACAAAAACAAAAAGGCTCAGTGACGAAAATCACTGAGCCTTTTTGTTTGCTATATATGCGTTAAGTTTTTACGTTTTCAACGCCATTACTGCGTTTCTTGCGCTATTATGCGTGTCTGGATTACTTCTTCGCTGCAGCTGCAGCACCGTCGTAACCCCACTTGAGGTATGACGCTCCGTGTACGAAACCGGCACCGAAGGCGGTGAAGATGACGTTGTCGCCCTTCTTCAGCTTACTCTCGAAGTCCCAAAGGGCAAGAGCTATGGACGCAGCACTAGTGTTGCCATAGTGCTCGATGTTAATCATCACCTTATCCATTGGCATCTCCAGTCGCTTTGTAACGGCCTCGATGATGCGCATATTTGCCTCGTGAGGGATAACCCAGTTCACGTCCTCCTTTGAGAGGTTGTTACGCTTCAGTATCTCCTCCACGTCGTTGCCCATGCTCGTCACAGCATAACGGAACACCGTACGGCCTTCCTGATAGATGTAGTGCATGCGGTGGTCAACGGTATAGTGGGATGCCGGGCATACGGAACCGCCTGCCTTCATGTGAAGGAATGGAAGTCCGAGACCGTCCGTGCGGAGGAACGAGTCCTGCAGTCCGATGCCTTCTTCGGTGGAAGCCTCGACGAGTACGGCGGCAGCGCCGTCGCCGAAGAGCACACAAGTCTGGCGGTCGGTATAGTCAGTCATTGACGACATCTTCTCTGCAGCTACCACGATGACGCGCTTGTAGCGTCCGCTCTGCACCATTGCTGATGCGAGGTCCACGGTATAGAGGAAGCCGCAGCAGGCGCACGACACGTCGAAGCCGTGTGCGTTGGTCAGACCGAGCTTGCCTATTACGATGGAAGCGTTGGAGGGGAAACGGTAGTCGGGAGTAGTCGTTGCGCAGATAACACAGTCAATCGTCTGTGGGTCCACTTCCGTCTTTCTGAGAAGTTGGCGGCACGCCTTGCGGGCCATGTAAGCGGAGCCGAGTCCCTCTTCGTTGAGGATGCGGCGCTCGCGGATGCCCACACGCGTAAGGATCCATTCGTCATTGGTGTCTACCATGCGGGAGAGCTCCTCGTTAGTGAGGATATAGTCTGGCACGTAGCCACCAATGCCGGTGATTACAGCGTTTATCTTTTCCATACGGTAAAAGTTAGACTATCTTCGAGATTACTCTGCGCCTTCCATCTGGATGGCCTGCTTGCCGCGATACTGTCCGCATGTTGGGCATACGGTGTGGTATACGTAGTAAGCACCGCAGTTAGGACATACTGCGAGTGTAGGAGCTACTGCCTTGTCATGGGTACGACGCTTGAGGGTACGGGTCTTTGATTGTCTTCTTTTAGGATGTGCCATTTTTGTTTAAAAACTTTTGATGTTTACTGTTTTAATTTTGCTAATTCTGCCCAACGCGGGTCGATGGTGTCTGTTGCCTCCTCATCGCCACTTCGGGTGGCTGACAGCTCTTGGAGCTTTTTCGTCATAGCATCATTGCATTTTCCAGGTGCATGAACGTGCTTGATGGGTATGGCCAGTACCGTCGTCTCGTAGATGAGCCATGCCACGGAGAGTATTCCTTCATTCTCGTCCACGACAATCGTCTCACCGTCGTCACTGGGCTCTTGTCCAAGTTTAACGATGTAGCTGCTCTCGCCCTCGACAGGTTGGTCCATGTCGTCAAGGCATCGGTCGCACTGCACCGTGACGGAGCCGGTCACACCAATGGCAAGTGAGAAAGCGCCGGCAACCGACTTGCGTATAGCCAGTTGGACGTTGATCTTACCTTTGTTGATCTCAGCCTCATCCAGACTCCCGAAGTAGGCATCACCAAGCGTACAGGAGGTCTCGAACGAGTCTTCCTGCAAGGCTTTAAGGTCTATTTCAAGGGTCTCTAAACTAAACATTTGGCTGCAAAGTTACTACTTTTCCACGAAACGGCAAAATAATTGTCCGTTTTTTTGTCCTTTTCCTGCACTTTCATATTCTTTAAGAAAATACATAGCCCACGTGTACATTTAATATAGTAACTTTGTACTTATATTGTGCATAAAAATAATTTGAGATAAATGACAGAGAACATTAAGCAAATGGTGGATACCGCCATCAAGGGTATTCAGGAGAAGAAGGGCCACGGCATCAAGGTGGTTGACATGGAAGGCATGGACGGAGTGATTTGTCAGGCCTTTGTAATATGCGAGGGGTCGTCGCCGACACAGGTGGCAGCCATCGCCGACTCCGTAGAGGAGACAATGCGTAAGGATCTGGGCGAGAAGCCCATCAAGGTGGCCGGACTGGAAAATTCCATCTGGGTGGCAATGGACTACGTGGATGTCATCGTCCACACCTTCCTGCCTGACGCACGCGAGTTCTACAACCTGGAAGACCTCTGGCAGGACGCGCCTATTCAAGAAATAGCAGACCTCGACTAACACAATGGCACAGAACACAGACCCTTTATTCAACGGCGGGCCGCGCCAGCCGAAGATGCCTAAGTTCAATCTGAACTGGGTATATCTAATCATCCTGTTCGCTCTCGGCGCCCTGTTCTTCATGGACGAGAGCCAGAGCATCAGCAGCGGAGCGGGCCAGCGCGCCTCGTACTCCAACTTCAAGGCATACGTGGAGCGCGGATGGGCACGTAGCGTCGTAGTGAACAAGTCGGAGTCGAAGCTCCGCATGTACGTCAACTCCGCCAACGTGCGCGACGTCTTCCACAAGTCAAAGCAGCAGATGGGCAGCAGCGACCCCTATGTGGAGGTACTCTACGGAAGCGCCGACCAGGTGGAGCAGTTCCTGGACACCGAGCGTGCCGAGGGCAAGTTCAAGGGTGAGCTGACGTACGAGGTGAACACCCGCAGCGGACTGATGAACCTCCTCATGAGTGTCGCACCGATAGTATTCTTCGTCTTCCTCTGGCTCTTCGTCATGAACCGCTTCGGCGGCGGTGGCGGTGGCATGGGCGGCATCTTCAACGTAGGACGTTCGAAGGCCCGTATGTACGAGAAGAGCAACACGCTGGGCGTGACGTTCAAGGACGTTGCCGGTCAGGTGGGCGCCAAGCAGGAGGTGCAGGAGATTGTGGAGTTCCTGAAGAACCCGCAGAAGTACACCGAGCTGGGCGGCAAGATACCTAAGGGTGCGCTGCTCGTAGGCCCTCCGGGAACGGGTAAGACTCTCCTGGCGAAGGCCGTGGCTGGCGAGGCTGGCGTGCCGTTCTTCTCCATGTCCGGTTCGGACTTCGTGGAGATGTTCGTCGGCGTAGGTGCTTCGCGTGTCCGCGACACGTTCGCCAAGGCAAAGGAGAAGTCACCGTGCATCATATTCATCGACGAGATTGACGCCATCGGCCGTGCCCGCAGCCGCAACCCGGGAATGGGCGGCAACGACGAGCGAGAGAACACGCTGAACGCCCTGCTCACCGAGATGGACGGCTTCGGCACCAACTCCGGTGTCATCATCCTCGCTGCCACCAACCGCGTCGACATGCTCGACAAGGCCCTTCTGCGTGCAGGACGTTTCGACCGCCAGATACACGTAGACCTCCCTGACCTCCCCGAGCGCCGCGACATCTTCAAGGTGCATCTGAAGCCTATCAAGGTGGACGAAAAGGTGGACGTCGACATGCTGGCACGCCAGACTCCGGGATTCTCCGGTGCCGACATCGCCAACGTCTGCAACGAGGCTGCCCTCATCGCAGCACGCCACGACAGCAAGGTGGTGGGCAAGCAGGACTTCCTCGATGCCGTGGACCGCATCATCGGCGGTCTTGAGAAGAAGACAAAGGTGATGACAGCGGAGGAGAAGCGTTCCATCGCCCTCCACGAAGCTGGCCACGCCACCATATCATGGTTCTGCCAGCACGCCAATCCGCTCGTCAAGGTAAGCATCGTGCCGCGCGGCCGTGCTCTGGGCGCAGCATGGTACATGCCGGAGGAGCGCCAGCTGACCACCAAGGAGCAGCTGCTCGACGAGATGTGCTCGCTCATGGGCGGACGCGCTGCAGAGGAACTCTTCACCGGCCACATCTCTACGGGTGCCATGAACGACCTCGAGCGCAGCACCAAGATGGCGCAGAGCATGATAGCCTACTACGGCATGAGCGACAAGCTGCCTAACGTATGCTATTACGACAACAACGAATACGCATTCTCTAAGCCATACTCGCAGTACACCGCACAGCTCATCGACGAGGAGGTGCTCGACATGGTCAACGACCAGTACAAGCGTGCCAAGGAGATACTCACCGAGCACAAGGAAGGCCACAACGCCCTTGCCGAACTGCTCATCCAGCGTGAGGTCATCTTCGCTGCCGACGTGGAGAAGATCTTCGGCAAGCGTCCATGGATAAGCCGCTCGCAGGAAATCATGGAGGAGAACGAGAAGCAGGCTACCGACCAGACTGCCGACTCAGAAGCCGACCTGGCACAGGCTCCCCAGACAGAGGACGAGCGACGCGCCATTGCCGAAAAGATGGCATGGGAAGGCCACGAGGCTGAGAGGAACACCGCCTCGAAAGAGACCGACAACGTAACAAACCAACAACCAAATGAATAATTTCATAGTCCGCACCGTCACCGGGGTGCTCTTCGTAGCCGTCATGGTGGTATGCTTCTTCAGGCCACTGGCGATGACACTGCTCTTCGCCCTTGCCACAGGACTGGCGATATGGGAGTTCTCCGGACTCGTCAACGAGAAAGAAAAGGTGCATGTGAACCGCTTTATATGCACAGCGGCAGGCGTATTCCTCTTCTTCGCCGTAGCAGGGTTCTGCAGCGGACAGACACCGTCGTCGGTGTTCATCCCCTACCTCATCACCCTCATCTACCTCTTCGTCAGCGAGCTGTATGCCAAGAACGAGGACCCGATACACTGCTGGGCGTACTCGATGCTCTCGCAACTGTACATCGCCCTACCCTTCTCCTGCATCAACGTACTCGCCTTCCACGACACGATGGGGCTGGGTATCATGTACAACGCACTGCTCCCCCTCAGCGTCTTCATCTTCCTATGGATGAACGACACGGGAGCCTACTGCACAGGCTCGCTCATCGGCAAGCACAAGCTCTTCCCGCGCATCAGTCCGGGAAAGTCGTGGGAAGGCAGCATCGGCGGAGGCATCGTGGTGCTCATCGTGGCAGCACTGGTGGCGTACGTGGACCAGAACGAACTTCTCGTGGACCAGAACGTCGGCGTGCAGAGTGCCACAGGTCTCTCACTCCCCGAATGGCTCGGACTGGGACTCACCGTCACCGTCTTCGGCACGTGGGGCGACCTCGTGGAAAGCCTCATCAAGCGCACACTCGGCGTGAAAGACAGCGGCAAAATGCTCCCCGGACACGGCGGCATGCTGGACCGCTTCGACTCTTCACTGCTGGCAATACCGGCAGCAGTGGTTTACATCTATACAATGACAATCATCTAATGCGTTTTTCTCTATGGGAAACTTAGTAGCAATAGTAGGACGCCCCAACGTGGGCAAATCAACTCTTTTCAACCGCCTCACCAAGACGCGCCACGCCATCGTGAGTGACGTGGCCGGCACCACACGCGACCGCCAGTACGGCAAGTGCGAATGGGCCGGCAAGGAGTTCTCCGTGGTGGACACCGGCGGTTGGGTAGTAAACAGTGACGACATCTTCGAGGATGCCATCCGCCGCCAGGTCATCGTGGCAACGGAGGAGGCTGACCTCGTACTCTTCCTCGTGGACGTGAAGAACGGTCTGACAGACTGGGACGAGGACGTGGCACAGATTCTGCGCCGCACGAAACTACCCGTCATACTCGTGGCAAACAAGGCAGACAACAACGACGCGGCATACTACGCTGCGGAATTCTATAAGCTGGGGCTCGGCGAACCGCAGACCATCTCGGCAGCAACGGGTGCCGGTACGGGCGACCTTCTCGACCTCATCCTCGAAAAACTGCCGACGAAGGAAAAGGACGAACTGGACGAACTCATCCCACGCTTCGCCGTGGTAGGCCGTCCTAATGCCGGAAAGTCGAGCATCATCAACGCCTTCATCGGCGAAGACCGCAATATCGTGACCGAGATAGCCGGCACCACACGCGACTCCATCTACACCCGTTACGACAAGTTCGGCTTCGACTTCTACCTCGTGGACACCGCCGGCATACGCCGCAAGAACAAAGTGTCGGAAGACCTAGAGTTCTACAGCGTCATGCGCTCCATCCGCGCCATCGAGAACTCCGACGTCTGCATCCTTATGATTGACGCCACACGCGGCATCGAGGCGCAGGATATGAACATCTTCCAGCTGATACAGAAGAACAACAAGTCGCTCGTCGTCGTCGTCAACAAGTGGGACCTCGTGGAGGACAAGTCGCAGGCATCCATCAAGACCTTCGAGAACGCCATCCGCGAGCGCATGGCCCCGTTCACCGACTTCCCCATCGTCTTCGCCTCCGCCATCACCAAGCAGCGCATCTTCAAGGTGCTCGAGACGGCGAAGCAGGTGTACCAGAACCGCAAGCAGCGCATCGGCACCAGCAAGCTCAACGAGGTGATGCTGCCCATCATCGAGGCCACGCCGCCGCAGTCCATCAAAGGCAAGTACATCAAGATCAAGTACTGCACACAGGTGCCCGACACGCAGATCCCGACATTCGTCTTCTACGCCAACCTGCCGCAGTACGTCAAGGAGCAGTACCGCCGCTTCCTCGAAAACCAGATACGCAAGAACTGGGAACTCACCGGCACGCCGATCAACGTCTTCGTCCGTCAGAAGTAATCCCCCCTCCCCCACCCTTCGGAAATGAAGAAACCACAGTTCATCACCGCCACCCTGTGCCTGGCACTCCTCGCCGCCTGCTCCTCCAAAGAGGAAGTAAAACAGGAGGAACTGGCACTACAGGCAGCAAAGACATACTACGACCAACTGCTGCAGGGCGACTGCGACAGTTTCCTTGAGGGAACGCTGCAGGGCGACAGCCTGCCGCCCGCCTACCGCGACCAGCTGCTCCTGAACACCCAGATGTACCTCGAGAAGCAACGCAAGAACCACGGCGGCATCAGCGAGGTGCGCACCCTCTCGGCAAAGTTGGACAACGCCAAGCAGGAGGCAGAGGCTTTCCTCTCCGTAGTCTACGCCGACAGCACCAAAGAGCGCATCCTCGTACCGATGCTGAAGAAAGACGGCATCTGGTATATGCGATAACACATTATATGTAATAATGAAGCGTCCCGATACTAACTGTTAAGTATCGGGACGCTTTCTTTATATAACAAAAACATAGTACGTCTGCTTGTACCGTGATGCCAAAAAGTAGGTAGTCTCAGCACCGTCAGCGCAGCACCACGTCATCTCTCTATGCGCTGATAGTATTCTGGCGCTGCTTCCTGTCGCAATAGCGTTCGCACTGCATGCAGATGTCGTAACCGAGCAAGGCACCGAGGATGAAGTCCTCCTCCGGCGTCAGCTCGCTGAGCGGGCGCTGAACCAGCAGGCGGATGGCATCCAGACACTCCGGTCTGCCGAAGTAAAGATTGACGCGGTCGTTGCTCAGAGGAGTCATGATAAACTTGATACCCTGATGCTCCAGACGCTCCACGGCACACTGTGCCACGGACTTGTTGCAGGTGAACAATACCATGCGGCGCACGCCCTTCTTATACTCGTAGATGTGGTTGGAGAGGACCTTGAGGTCTATTGGTGTCTTTGTTGCGATATCTTGCATTGCAGTAGTCTGTGTGTTATACCTTATTTATAGAGAAGGAGTGATGGCAGCCACCCAAGCGTCGATGCGGCCGGCCGTCTTGCTCTCCTCGTTGTCGTTGTCGAGGGCGAGACCTACGAACTTGCCGTCCACTACGGCCTCAGAGTCATCGTAGCTATAGTCGCTTGCGTCCACTGCGCCTACAACTGTAGCACCGGCTTCCTTCACCGCATTATATATCTCAGCCATACCGCCACAGAAGGTGTCGCTGTAAGAAGCAGAGTCGCCGCAGCCGAAGAGGGCTACTGTCTTGCCGCTCAGGTCAGCACCCTTTATGGCGTTCAGTCCGTCATACCAGTCGTCCTGCACCTCGCCAGCGCCCCATGTGCTGGTGCCGAGGATAAGGTTGTCGTTGGCAGCTATTACGTCTGCGCTGAAATCACTTACGTTGATGGCCTCCACGCCCAGCTTTGCTGCGATGTCACCTGCGATGCCCTCACATGTACCGGTTGAGGAACCGAAAACTACGATAGTCTTTTTCATAATTAATTGATAGGTTTGTTACGTGTTGTGTGAATACTTTTATAATTATCTGTTTTGCGAGTGCAAAGGTAGCAGTTTCCGCCATCTGGTGCAATACTCAAAAATATGGGTTTTGCCAATACCCACTTTTGATTAGTCAGCATAGTGATGCGTAAAAAATATCACCTTAACGTCACGCATCCAGAAATTTATTCGTATCTTTGCACCTAACGAACGTAAATACCGCAAGAATATGACAATAAGAGAGAAAAAAAAACGTATATACCGCAAGCGTATACCGTACGGCATGCAGAACTTTGAGGATGTCATAATGGAAGACTGCTACTAC
>CAVCKM010000056.1:0-21882 GCA_963602765.1 Alistipes putredinis
ACTTTATATATAAATAATTTTGAATACCTACTTACAATGTCATAATTGTGTATGAAGGGTGGATTGGTGCGACTTCGGTTTTTGTAAATAAATTCAGCCCATTCTGCACACACTGTCGAATTTAAGGACGTTGATGTCCGATGAAGCGAGAATGGTTTCGTCGAACTCGTATTCTTGAACGACAGTTGTCCCGCCAAACATAAGTGACCTCTTTTCTGCCATTTCTTCTGCTTGGGATTTGATATCCGTAAGATAAAATCCTTGCCCGAAATCCTTGTATTTCTTCGTCTTTTTGATGTCGATCTTGTCGAAATCGATGTTTGTCCCGTGATAAAGTATCATGCCAAGGCCCCTCCGTTTTTCTTGCAGACAATCACTAAGTCATCGACCGTATCTTCTATTGACTGTAAATGCAGGGTATTATAGAACTGTAGTAAAAAGTCAATGCCTTGAAAATGCTTCAGGTATTGGTAGGCGTTCTTTACAGGAAGATTGAATCTTCTTCCCATGCCTCTAATGCAAGCATGAATAAATGGTATCTTATATTTGTCTTCCATTTCAGTCTTAATTTATTTGTTTTCTATTGCTTGCAAAGATACATTTTTCCACAGATAAATCAGTATAAACGATGAACTTTCTGTGTTTGCAGAGCGGATTTTAACTACTCGTAACGTTAAGCCAGTAATAAGATGGCGATTTTGTTTGCGAAAAACGGAAAGTAATACTATCTTTGCAGTCGGCAAAACAATTATCAATGAAAATAACGCTTCCGCTCATAGACAAACTTCTTCGCCTGCGTTCGGGCGAATCGCTTCCGTCCAGTGCTCTGAGGGGCGAATGGGTGGAGGAACTGCTGCGCGACGGAGTACTGGTCAACCGCTCGCAGGGGAGCAGGCGGACGATTATGGCCGCTGCCCCTGAAAAACTGGAGCTTGCCTTGGAAGGAGTGGACGAACGGCTGGGGGAGCTGGAACGAATGAGAAAGGTAATGCTTGATGCTGCCGCAGTTTCCCTGTCAGGGCAAGAAACGAATGACGGTAACGCCTCCCGCTCCGAGCAAGCAGCGGTGACGGGTAACTCCAAGCTCGTGGCAGTCCGTTCTTGTCCGGGATTCCCCGTCAATTCCTACGAGCCAATCCCTTGTCTAGTAAAGTGTAAAAAATAACTTGAACAGTTTTTATATGACTGTCCGAATTGAATGCGATGGGCTGAAAGCCCTATACTCCATAGCCCAGGGCAACGCCCTGGGTACATCGGGACATCAGCCACCGCCCTGTAAGGGCAAAAGTGCATAGACTACATGCACAAGGCTATAGACTTTTGCCCTTACAGGGCGCGTAGATACATACAAACAAAAACCCAGGGCGTTGCCCTGGGCTATGGAGTGGTTGGGCTTTCAGCCCGTACAGGTACAAAACCTGCTCAAGTTAATTTTTGAATATTACCTACTGAACGGACAGGAGATAGAGGTCTGCCCAAGCGAGGGGAGCTTTCTGTTCGTTGCAGACTGGCAGCGATTCTCCATCCCTGAAGATGTTGTGGTAGTGGGCATCGAAAACATGGAGAACTTCCGGTTCATCCGCCGGCAAAGGGAGTTGTTCTCGTCCTTATTGCAAAAGCGCAGTCGCACTCCGGGGAACGCCTGCTGTTTGTGTCGCGCTATCCCCAGTCCACCGACTTGCGCTCGTGGCTGCAGACCATCCCCAACCGCTATGTCCACTTCGGCGACTTTGACCTTGCCGGCATCCACATCTTCCTCACTGAGTTTCGGCAGTACTTGGGCGACAGAGCCTCCCTCCTTGTCCCTGCTGACATAGAGCAACGACTGGAGAGAGGCTCTGCTGAAAGATACCGCAATCAATATCGGCGTTTCCGAAATTTGACTATTGACATTCCGTCAGTGCAAAGATTGATAGACCTCATCAATCAGTACCACCGCGGGTATGACCAAGAAGGGTACATCATTTTTTAAGTTACTCATGCACCTTTACTTCGCCCTCTACCTCAGGGATGTCCTCCACGTTTGGAATGGTTTCGGCATCGGAAGCTTCTGTTCCACCCTGCTTTTTTAGACGTCTGTTCTCTTCGAGAGCATCGTTCAGCTGGGCATTCAGCGCGTCTATCTCACTTTGGAACATGGCGTTCATGCCCTCGATGTCGGGGGCGTTCTTCCAACCGCGCTTGCCCAGCTGGTACGTCACGCCCAACTCTACGTAGAGGTTGCGGTTGTGACTCTTCCACCAGCTGCAGTCCACGGCGGCAGCCCCCTTGCGTGGCTCGGCAAACTGCAAACCACTCTCCAGATACACGTCCAACTTCGGAGTGACGAAGTAAGCCACGTGCAGACCGCCAGTTGCCGTCAGTGCATACTGCGCCGTCGTCATGTAGCGCGTCACACCGCCGCCAAGGAACAGCGAGAGTGCCCAACGGCGCTTTGCGTCGTAGCCCTTGAAGATGTTGTCCAAGCCGAGGAGCACCTGCTCCTGCAGCGCAAACTGTTTCATGCTTTCGTCGCCGTAGCACGGTCCCCAGAAGCCCTGTATCTTTGTACGCAGACCGACGGACGGGACGAACCACTTGCCCACTGCCAGTCCGATGCCGGCAGACGACTTCGTTGGCAACGCTGCAGCATAGTGGTTGTTCCAGTCAGCGCCAGCCTCCACAAACCAGTTGTTCCAGAACGAGTTCGTCGTGACGTTATATTTCTGTGCAGGAGTCACATCCTGCGAGTTGTCCTGTGCGCTTGCGCCAAGTGTCATGGCAACGAGGGCGAGCGAGAGTATTACTTTCTTCATTGTATATAGATTAGAATGAATATGTTCCGCCGACAGAAACGCCACGGCTGCCCGTGCGTGTGTCAACGATGTCGTGCCACTTTGCCTCGACAAGCCAATGGCGGTTGAAGCGTTTTGAGGCTGCCACGTCAAGATAGAAGTTAGGCTGCGCGTATATGCTGCTGTAAGTCTCGCTGAAGCGGCGGCTGTTGTATATGGCATTTGCCGTGAAGCGCCAACCGCTTTCGAGGCTCACCTGCGGAGCTACGTGGCAGCTCACCCAGTTGTTGTAAGCCGCACCGGCAGTAGCCGTATTGTATCGCTCCCAACAATAGTCCACGCCTGCCGTCAGGCGGAACACTCCTGCATGGGCAAATGCCGAGACACCTGTTGTGAGCACGTTGTCACTGCCTGCAGCTTTGGAGAGCTTCTGGTGCTCGTTCTTCACGAGTGCCATGAGATTGAAGTTCTTCTGCTGATAGGTATAGCGCAGTTCGCTGACGTAGATAGGACGCTGGTATATCTCGGACGTGTAGTACTCTTCCGGATTTGGTCCTCCGACGATAAAGTCAGAGTTGCCCGGACCATAGAAGCGTCGTGCGAAGAGTCCCTGCAGGGTGTTGTGGGGATTGATGTTGCAGTAAACCGTGGCAGTGACGTAGTTATTGCTGACGGAGCCTTCCCATGCAGCAGCGGCATTGAGACGGTTGAGCCAGTAGTTGTACACACGGAAGCGGTCGCCCACCATGACACCCCACTTGCCGCACTTCCAGTCCACCTGTGCATACACGTCCTCGTACATATTGCGGTCGGTATAGTCTGCCACGACGTTGGTGGATGCGCTGTATCCTGCCTCCACGCCGGCTGTCACGTAGATGTTCTTATGTATGAACGGGAAGCCGAACTCGGCGAGTCCGTATGGCGATGTGCTCCGCGAGCAGGCGCCGGATGCCATTCGGTCTGCCGTGGTATAGTCAGCCGCCACCTTCACGTTGGCATAAGCACCGTTTGGAGCGAGCGAACGGGTGTAGCTGACGGATCCCATCACCTTGCGGTCGTATGCTCCGGCACTGCCGTCCATACGTGAACGGGTGTAGTACTGCGCTGCCTGCATCTTGAGGTTGTCCTTGGAGGTGATGTTCCAGTCAACGTTGACGTTGGCAGCCTCATGGGTGCTGTGCAGATTGTCTGAATATCCCAGTTTGCCGGCCACCTGACTCATTATCCACGCTTTGCCGGACTGGTTTGTCACACGTCCGAACACCTCGCCGGAGGCCTCCGTGTCGCCCTCAAGCGCCACCTTGCCGTATGTCCCCTTCTCGTCCTTGCGGAAGGCGAGGTCGATGACCTTGTTCATTCCACCGGTACCCTTCATGATGCCGGGGTTGACGCACATCTTGATTTGCTTCACCTCGCGCGCCTTGGTGTTCTTGAGGAACATCTCGGTGTCCATATTGATGTTGATGTTGTTGATACGCACTACGTACGACCCGAGCAGGCTGGGCGAAGCCGTGGTGTGTCCGTCCTGGCTGAGCACTTCCGGGCACATCATCAGCACGTCAAGCAGCGACTCCTCGCCGTCGAGTTCCATTTCGTTCACGTTGATGAGATACCTGTCGCCGATGTGTTCTATCACTCGTGCGCCGGATGTCGTCGCTACGGCCAGCATCGCTGCTGCCATCAATCCTTTTACAATCTTCATGTTTGTGTCTGTTTTTTTTGTTTTATGTTGTCGGGAAGGGAACAGTCTGTCCCTCTTATTTTATCATCTTGTCGGCAACGACCTTACCGTTGCGGTACGTCATCTTGCGAACGGACACGCCCTTCTTTGGCGAAGTCTGCTTCTTGCCGTCTGCCGAGAAGTATTCGGTTGCGGCGAGTTCGCTGTAGTCGTTGTCTTCCGTCACACTGCTGATGCCCGTAGGCTGCTTCACGGTAGGGTAGTACTCGTCCACCGGGGTGGTGGCGTTGGCATTGCCTCCCTTCATGATGTCCTCAACGAGCGAGTTGGCATACACCTCTATATTAGTGTAGTAGCCCTTGGGGTCGAGCGAGTATGTCAGTGCGTCAGAAGCGTCGTTAGGGTTCAGTCCGTTGGCTGTCTCCCATGCGTCAGGAATGCCGTCGTTGTCGCTGTCAAAACCGCTCTCACGTTTGCCTGTACCGAAGTCGCTTTCAGTGTATCCGTTCACGTCAGAGACTTTGTCGATAAGCCCTGGCGACTTGGTGACAGAGCCTTTGTACGTAGCCGTGCCCTTCTCGGCCTCTTCCACGTAGCGAGAGTCTACTACGTCACGGTACAGGGAAGCACCTACATACTTCAGTACGTTGGCGTAGGCCGTCTCCGCCGTATGGGTGGTCACGGTGCCTGTCGGGGCAGGGGAGTCCATCTTTATCTTTACGTACGACTTGCCGTCTATTGTGGTGTGTGCCACTGCGTCACCGTAGTAGTTGTTCTTGTCAAGCGAATAGTATTCACCGCCGGACTGGACTACGCCGTTATCGTACGTTATGCCGTTCCAGTCCTTGTTTTTCGTAACGACATTCTTGGTAGTATGCGTCGTGTTGCCCGAGATGTAATAGCGGCTGGTCATGTCATACAGTTCCGTATGGCTTTTGTCCGCATTGTCCGAAGTAGCAACAGACACCGTGGTGATACGGTCTTGGCTTCCACGCTCATTGCCGTTGTTGACGCTTACGCTAATGCCGTCCTGTGTCGTCTTGGCAAGGCTTTGGCTTGGACCGGCCTTGTAGTAGTTGTTCACTATATTGATCTGTCCGCCGCCAGGACCGCCATAGCAGGTGCCCTGCGCATTGTACATGACGCAGTTGCGGAAGTCCACGTTTTCTGCCTGCACGGTATTCGCCCACTTGTATGTACTATAGTCGTAGTTGCTGGTATAGCCCTCCCATCCGTAGCGTGCTCCGCAGAAGCGCGGACCGCGGTTCATCACGTGCGCCACGAAGTTGTGGTGGAAACTGGCCAGCTTGCCGCCCCAGATACCTCCGTAGCCGTGTGCGCCCTTGGAGTGTCCCGGGTTGGTAAGGCTCTCCGCCACGGTGCACCACTGCATGGTGAAATTGTTGTTGTCGTAGTACGAAGCCACCTCGTCGATGCTCCACGAGAAGGAGCAGTGGTCCAGTATGATGCCAGTCTTGTTGCTCTGCCATGTAGCGTCTGCGCCGTCGTTGATGTCCTTTTCCTCTCCGCGTCGGATACGGATGAAGCGTATGATGCAGTTGTCCTCCGGGCGCACGGTATAGTAGCGCACGGTGATGCCGGGCGATGGTGCCGTCTGTCCGAGTATGGTGGTGTTGGCACCGATTTTGAGGTCTGATGCGAGGGGAATCACGCCTGCCACGTCGAAGACAACGATTTTCTTGTCACTGCCATTTACAGCAGCACGGAGCGATCCGGTACCACTGTCGTTGAGATTCGTCACGTGCACTATTTTTCCGCCGCGTCCGCCTTGGACGTATCTGCCGTGTCCTTCTGCGCCTGGGAATGCCGGTGCTTTTGAGTCAGCCGCCGTAGCAGCTACGCTAATCAAGGCCATTGCCATTCCGGCAAGAGCGCGTTTTCCGAATTCAGAATCGTGTCTGTACATACTATTAGGTTGGTAAAGAATTAGTATAATGGTTACAAGACAAGTATAACGGGTACAAAATTACAATAAAATTCTCTATTACAACTATTTTTTCGACACAAACCCTTTGCTTCGCGGTTTTTGTTTGCCTTTGCGACGCTTTTATATCCCGTATACTACAACGAAACCTAAACGAAAGAGATCTTAATATGACCTGAAGGTCACACGAAGACCTCTTTAGTACGTCTCGACAGTTAGACAACAAACATGTGTTAAAAATGCAAAACAACAGTGACACAATACACGCGTGCGAAAAAAAAGTATTACCTTTGCACCGAAATTTCAATTATTGCGCAGAGGGACAGCCTATAATCTAGTCCCGCATTACAATTTAGGACAACGTAGATATGAACTTGGATTTGCTCACAGCCATCTCGCCTATCGATGGCCGCTATCGTGGAAAAACAGAGAGTCTTGCTAATTATTTCTCAGAGTATGCTTTAATAAAGTATCGCGTGCGCGTAGAGATAGAGTACTTCATCACACTTTGCGAACTACCCCTCCCACAGCTGAAGGACTTCGACAAGAGTCTCTTCCCAGCCCTCCGTGCCATCTACCAGAACCTCTCCGAGGAGGATGCACAGCGCGTCAAGGACATCGAGAAGGTGACAAACCACGACGTGAAGGCCGTGGAGTACTTCATCAAGGAGAAACTCGACGCTATGGAAGAGGAGAAACTCGGCAAGGGATACTTCGAGCGCAGCCGCGAGTTCATACACTTCGGACTGACATCGCAGGATATCAACAACACCTCCGTGCCACTCTCCGTCAAGGAGGCCCTCGCAGAGGTGTTCATCCCACAGGTAGAGGAACTCATCCAGCTGCTCTCCGACTACGCCGAAGAGTGGAAGAGCGTGCCCATGCTCGCCAAGACACACGGCCAGCCAGCATCGCCCACACGCCTGGGCAAGGAAGTGATGGTCTTCGTCTACCGTCTGAAGGAGCAGCTAGAGACACTGAAGGCATGCAAGTTCACCGCAAAGTTCGGCGGCGCTACGGGCAACTTCAACGCCCATCACGTAGCTTACCCCGAGTACGACTGGCGCGAGTTCGGCAACAAGTTCGTCAGCGAGAAACTCGGACTGGAGCGTGAGCAATACACCACCCAGATATCCAATTACGACCACCTTGGCAGCATCTTCGATGCCGTGCGCCGCATTAACACCATCATCATCGACCTCGACCGCGACTTCTGGATGTACATCTCCATGGAGTACTTCAAGCAGAAGATCAAGGCAGGCGAGGTAGGCTCCAGCGCCATGCCGCACAAGGTGAACCCCATCGACTACGAGAACTCAGAAGGCAACCTCGGCATTGCCAATGCCATACTGCAGTTCCTGGCACAGAAGTTGCCCGTGAGCCGTCTGCAGCGCGACCTTACGGACTCCACCGTACTGCGCAACATCGGCGTGCCCCTCGGACACAGCGTCATCGCCATCCAGAGCACGCTGAAGGGGCTGCGCAAACTCATCCTCAACGAGGAAGCACTCCAGCGCGACCTCGACAACACATGGGCCGTCGTGGCTGAGGCCATACAGACAGTACTCCGCCGTGAGGCTTACCCACACCCGTACGAGGCACTCAAGGCACTCACACGCACAAACAAGCACATGGACGAGGAGACCATACACGAATTTATCAAGACGCTTGATGTTAGCGATGCCGTGAAGGCAGAGCTGATGAACATCACACCAAGCAACTATACAGGTATCTAAATTATTCAAACCAATTCATTTCTACTATTTCACATCATGATGGAAACAGAGAACGAGAACATGTACAACTCTGCGGAGAACGCAGGGGGTTCCCATGAGGGAGCAGAGAACAACGGTCAGCCACGCCGCCAGCGCGTGCGCATAACATCACAGCGAGCTTCATACGGCTCGGCTCCACGACAGAACTACCGCTCAAACGACGAGGGCGGATTCCGTCCCGGCGGCTTCGGAGCAGGACTCGACAACCACAGCGGCGAAGAGGGCGGCTACCAGCCACGCCAGAGCTACGGCAACCGTGGCGGCTACGGCAACCGCGACAACGGTGGCTACAACCGTGGCGGATATAACAACAACCGTGGCGGCGGTTACGGCAACCGTGACAACGGCGGTTACAACCGTGGCGGATATAACAACAACCGCAGAGGCTACGGCCAGCAGCGCCCATACCGTCAGTACAACAACGAAGGCGCAGAAGGCGAAAACGCACAGGAGGGCTACGGCCAGCAGGGCGGTTACAACAACCGCGGCGGCTACGGCAACCGTCAGGGCGGCTACAACAACAACCGTGGCGGCGGCTACAGCAACCGTCAGGGCGGATATAACAACAACCGCGGCGGTGGCTACGGTAACCGTCAGGGAGGTGGTTACGGCAACCGTCAGGGTGGTTACAACAACAACCGCGGCGGTGGCTACGGCAACCGTCAGCACACTCCTGGCTACGACCCGAACGCCAAGTACTCCATGAAAAAGCGCATCGAGTACAAGGAAACAAATATCGACCCTACAGCACCAGTACGTCTGAACAAGTTCCTCGCCAATGCCGGCGTTTGCAGCCGTCGTGAGGCAGACGACTTCATCGAGGCAGGCGTTGTTACGGTGAACGGACAGGTGGTAACAGAGCTCGGCACCAAGATTCTGCGTACCGACGAAGTGAAGTTCCACGACCAGCCCGTCACACTGGAGAAGAAGGTATACGTACTGCTCAACAAGCCGAAAGACTACGTTACCACCAGCGACGACCCACAGCAGCGCAAGACCGTCATGGACCTCGTGCAGGGTGCTTGCCCTGAGCGCATCTACCCCGTAGGACGTCTGGACCGCAACACCACCGGCGTGCTGCTCCTCACCAACGACGGAGACCTCGCTTCTAAACTTACTCATCCTAAGTTCCTGAAGAAGAAGGTTTATCACGTATACCTCGACAAGAACGTCACCGTTCACGACATGCAGCAGATCGCTGAAGGCATCACCCTCGACGACGGCGAGATACACGCTGACGCCATCGACTACGCACACGACACAGACAAGAAGCAGGTGGGCATCGAAATCCACTCCGGCAAGAACCGTATCGTACGCCGTATCTTCGAGAGCCTTGGCTACCGCGTCACAAAGCTCGACCGCGTACAGTTTGCCGGCCTGACAAAGAAGAACCTCCGCCGAGGCGACTGGCGCTTCCTCACTGAGAAGGAAGTGGACATGCTGCGCATGGGAGCGTTTGAATAAAAATACAACAAACACATAATGAAACGTACAAAGATTATCGACGCACTCTCCATGACCGACTTCGGCAAGGAGATAAGCGTAAAGGGATGGGTGCGCACACACCGTTCCAGCAAGGCCGTCGACTTCATTGCCCTCAACGATGGTTCCACCATCAAGAACATACAGGTCGTCGTTGACCCAACGAAGTTTGATGCCGACATGCTCAAGCAGATTACCACAGGTGCCTGCATACACGCCGTAGGTACACTCGTGGAGAGCCAGGGCGCAGGACAGACTTCCGAAATTCAGGCAACAAGCCTCGAAATATACGGTCTCTGCGGCAACGACTATCCGATGCAGAAGAAGGGCCAGACGTTCGAGTACATGCGTCAGTATGCACACCTCCGTCTGCGCACCAACACCTTCGGCGCCGTAATGCGCATACGCCACAACATGGCGATGGCAATACACACCTATTTCCACGAGCACGGATACTTCTACTTCCACACACCGCTCATCACGGCAAGCGACTGCGAGGGCGCAGGACAGATGTTCCAGGTGACAACGAAGAACCTCTACGACCTCAAGAAGGGCGAGGACGGCAAGATTGACTACTCCGACGACTTCTTCGGCAAGCAGACCTCACTGACCGTGAGCGGACAGCTGGAGGGCGAGCTGGGTGCTACGGCACTTGGTGCCATCTACACCTTCGGTCCGACGTTCCGCGCCGAGAACTCCAACACCCCACGCCACCTGGCTGAGTTCTGGATGATAGAGCCGGAGATAGCCTTCATGGACCTCGACGAACTGATGGACCTGGAGGAAGACTTCATCAAGTACTGCGTACGCTGGGCACTGGACAACTGCAAGGACGACCTCGAGTTCCTCAACAAGATGATAGACAAGGGGCTCATCGAGCGTCTTAACGGCGTGCTGGCAAACGACTTCGTACGCCTCCCTTACACCGAGGGTATACGCATCCTGCAGGAGGCTATTGCAGGCGGCAAGAAGTTCGAGTTCCCATGCGAATGGGGCGACGACCTGGCTTCCGAGCACGAGCGTTACCTCGTGGAGGAATACTTCAAGAAGCCTGTCATCATGACCAACTACCCGAAGGACATCAAGGCGTTCTACATGAAGATAGACGAGAACGAAAGCGGCTACAACGGCAAGAGCGGACAGACCGTGCAGGGCACCGACGTACTCTTCCCACAAATCGGCGAGATCATCGGCGGCTCAGTGCGCGAAGAGAGCTACGACAAGCTGATGAACGAAATCACCGAGCGCAACATCCCGATGAAGGATATGGCGTGGTACCTCGACACCCGCAAGTACGGCTCATGCCCACACGCAGGCTTCGGTCTCGGCTTCGAGCGACTGATACTGTTCGTCACCGGCATGCAGAACATCCGTGACGTTATCCCATTCCCACGTACTCCGAACAACGCGGAGTTCTAACGTTGGACGGTAGTCATCATATTGGACCTTTTCAAGTAATTATAGACATGGCAGGAGGGCTTTTCGGGCTCTCCTGCCATTCTTGTTTTACGCCGAACACAAGATTATTGCCCACTTGTCGCAATAATACAAAAATATTTCGTAACTTTGTGGCTGAATATGGACTTCAAAGACATCATAGGACAACGCCCGATGGCAGAACGTCTGCGCCAGCTTGCTGACGAGGGCCGACTGCCGCATGCCATGATGTTGTGCGGTCCTGACGGAGCAGGCAAGATGGCACTCGCCATCGCCCTTGCCACATACGTACTCAACAAAGGAGCCTACCCCGTGCGCGGCATAGCAGAACACCCCGACCTGCACTTCACGTTCCCCACGATAAAGCTGACCAAGTGGCGTGCAGAGTACAAACCCACAAGCACCGACTTCATAGAGCAATGGCGCGAACTGCTCAAGGCAAACGGCCCCTACTTCTCACTGGCACAATGGCTGGAGGCAATGAAGGCAGAAAACCAGCAGGCAGTCATCACCGTAGGCGAGGCAGACGAGCTGCTCAAGACACTCATGATGAAGTCCAACCAAGGCGGATGGAAGGTGAGCATCATCTGGCTGCCGGAACGAATGAACATCGAGTGTGCCAACAAGATGCTCAAGTTGATAGAAGAGCCACCCGCGCAGACACTCTTCATCATGGTGTGCCGCGAGACGGAGAAACTGCTCGAGACGATACGCTCACGTGTGCAGAGGTTTGATGTCAACCCCATCGACAAGGCAGACCTCACCGAGGCACTCAAGACACGCCGCATGCTCTCCGACGATGACGCACACCGCATAGCGCGACTGGCCGGAGGCAACTGGCTGGCAGCAATGGAGGAACTCGATGCTGGCAACCGTAACCGACGATACTTCGACCTCTTTGTCACGCTGATGCGAAAGGCATATATGCGAGACGTGCGCGACCTGAAACGGTGGAGCGAAAACGTTGCCACCATGGGACGCGAGGAGCAGAAGGAGATGCTCACGTACTTCCTAAAGATAGCACGCGAGGCATTCATGTACAACTTCCGCATACCGGAGCTTAACTACATGACAGCCGAAGAGGAGAACTTCTGCAAGAAATTCGCACGCTTCGTCAACGAGGGCAACATCCTCGGATTCCAGCAACTATACCAGACGGCATTGCGCGACATAGGACAGAACGCCAACGCCAAGATTGTTTTCTTTGACATCACAATGAAAGTGGCGGTGCTGCTGCACACCACTTGAACCGACATACACACCACATACTCACAATGGACAACAACAATACAGAAGATAAAAAGCTCACAGAGTTCGACGAGGAATACTGGCGCAACATGAAGTTCACCATGGGACCGCTCTGCGCCCGTGGACTTTGCGGTCGCGGCGTGTCGCGCAGTGACCACCAGCTCAACACGTACGACTGGCTGGCCGACGTGCCCGGGAACGCCGAGAGTACCGACCTTGTGGAAGTGCAGTTCAAGAACACACGAAAGGCATATTACCACAACGTCAACAACCTCGACCTGAAGAAGGGCGACTGGGTGGCGGTGGAGTCAAATCCCGGCCACGACATCGGCGTCGTATCCCTCACGGGACGACTCGTGAACCTGCAGGTAAAGAAGGCAAACCTGAAGTCGGCCGACGACATCCGCAAACTCTACCGCTTCGCCAAGGACACCGACATGGACCGCTACTACGAAGCCAAGAGCCGTGAGGAGGCTACCATGATACAGAGCCGACAGATAGCAAAAGACCTCGGACTGAACATGAAGATAGGCGATGTGGAGTATCAGGGAGACGGCAACAAGGCCATCTTCTACTACATCGCAGACGAGCGCGTCGACTTCCGCCAGCTCATCAAGGTGCTCGCCGACACCTTTCACGTGCGCATCGAGATGAAGCAGATCGGCGCGCGTCAGGAGGCAGGACGCATCGGCGGCACAGGACCCTGCGGCAGAGAACTCTGCTGCGCCACATGGATGAAGAACTTCTCCAGCGTGGGCACCAACGCCGCACGATTCCAGGACATAGCACCCAACCCACAGAAGCTCGCCGGTATGTGCGCCAAGCTGAAGTGCTGCCTCAACTACGAGGTGGACACATACATGGAGGCAACAAAGAAACTGCCGCCACGCGATGCCGTGCTGCAGACACAGGACAAGGACTACCACTTCTTCAAGCAGGACATACTGGCAGGACAGGTGACGTACACCCCGGAGAGACGCTCCGCCGTAGGACTGGAGACGATAAGTGCCGAACGCGCCCACGCCATCATCGAGATGAACAAGCGGGGCGAGAAGCCGCAGTCGCTGCAGGAGGACGGCAAAGTGAAAGAGCCTGAGAAGCCGAAGGACATGCTCGACGGGTCAGACCTCACACGCTTTGACCGTGCCAAGAAAAAGAAGAAAAAGAACAACCGCAAACAACGAGGCGATGCCGACCAACAGAAAAAGCAGGCTCCTAAGCAGACTGGCGAATAAGGGGCGGACGGCAGCCATGCTGCTACTCGCACTTACCGCCCCCTGTGCGTGCGACACCGACACGGTGTACTACCACTACGAAAGCGTGGATACGCAGGGCTGGGACGGCGAGACATCACTGCATTTCGATGTCGCGCCAGACCGGGACGGCGGCACGTACGAACTGGGAGTGGAGGTGCGCATCACGGCTGACTACCCATACAAGCAACTGGCACTGACCGTCACGGAACAACTGAACGACTCCACACGGCGCGCACACAACGTGCTGCTGAACGTGACTGACGACAAGGGCAGACGCATAGGCTACGGCCCGGCGTACTACACGCTGAAGCAGTCGCTCGGCACGACGACGCTACAGCCTGACGACACGCTGCGCGTTGATGTACGACACAACATGAGGAGACTCGAAATGCCGGGCATTGCCGATGTCGGCATCGTAATGAAAAAGTAAAGGAAGCCCCATAACAATTAAGCAGGAAGAGCAGCAAGCATGAACGTAAAGATTCTCTGGGCGGACGACGAGATAGAGCATCTCCGTGCACATATCTTACTGTTGGAAAAGAAAGGCTACGACGTCATCGTGGCCAGCAATGGCGTGGACGCCATCGAGCAGTGTCAGCAGCAGACGTTCGACCTCGTGCTGCTCGACGAGATGATGCCCGGTCTGACAGGACTTGAGACGCTCCAGCGCATCAAGGACATACAACCCCAGACTCCCGTCGTCATGGTGACGAAGAACGAGGAGGAGGACATCATGGACCAGGCCATCGGCGCCAAGATAGCCGACTACCTCATCAAGCCCGTCAACCCGATGCAGATACTGCTCACGCTGAAGAAGCACGTGCACCAGCGCGAGATAGTCACCGAGATGACGCAGCAGAACTACCGCCAGGCGTTTCAGCAGATTTCCATGCAGATATCTGACTGCCGTACCATGGACGACTGGACGGAGGTGTACAAACTGCTCGTCAGATGGGAACTGGAGCTTGCCGCCACTGGCGACAACTCCATGGGCGAGATGCTGCAGATGCAGAAGGAGGAGGCAAACAACGGATTTGCAAAGTTCATCAAGAAGAACTACCTCACATGGATGAAGGGAAAGGGAACAGCGGGAAAGCCCACGGCAGACATGCCGCTGATGTCCGACCGCATACTGCCCGACCGCATCTTCCCCATGCTCTCAGCAGGGGAGAAGGTGTTCCTCATCGTGATAGACAACTTCCGCTACGACCAGTGGCGCACGCTGGCAGCAGAGATTGGCGACATGTATGACATAGAGGAAAACCTATACCTCTCCATCCTGCCGACGGCGACGCAATATGCGCGAAACGCCATCTTCTCAGGACTGATGCCCACGCAGATACAGTCGCTGTTCCCGGAACTGTGGGTGGACGAAGAGGAGGAGGAAGGCAAGAACCTCAACGAGGCTCCGCTGATACAGTCGCTGCTGGACCGATACCGCCGCAAGGAGACGTTCTCCTACAACAAGTTGAACGACTCGCAGGCCGCCGACAGACTGATGAAGCAGTTCAAGTCGCTGGGACAGTACGACCTGAACGTCGTCGTCATCAACTTCGTGGACATGCTCTCGCACGCCAGAACGGAGTCGAAGATGGTGCGCGAACTGGCAAACAACGAGGCTGCCTACCGCAGCATCACGCAGTCGTGGATAAGACACAGCGTGCTGAACGAGCTGTTCACCGCTCTGGCGCAGACCGACTACCGCGTTGTCATCACCACCGACCACGGATCAAAGCGGTGCGACAAACCAGTGAAAATCATTGGCGACCGCAACACCAACACCAACCTGCGCTACAAGTTGGGCAAGAACCTCAACTGCCAGTCGAAAGACACCTTCGTCATCACCGACCCGAAGGCAGCGCACCTGCCCGCGCCAAACCTCTCCACCAGTTACGTCTTCGCCACGGGCAACGACTTCTTTGCCTACCCGAACAACTACAACTACTACGTGCAGTACTATAAGGACACGTTCCAGCACGGCGGCATCTCGCTGGAAGAGATGGTGATACCGTTCATCACACTAAAGGGTCGTAAAAGATAAGCGTACTGCAAGAGACCGGCCGAAACATACAAACATAAAAATCCTCCCATAACAATGACACTGACAATAAAGAATACCGACACGATACACGAGACGGCGAAGCAGTTTATCGCTGCCACAAAGGACATGGGCACTTGCTTTGCCTTCTATGCACCAATGGGTGCCGGCAAGACGACATTCATCAAAGCCATCTGCGAGGAGTTGGGCGTAGAGGACGTGATAACCTCCCCCACCTTCGCCATTGTCAACGAATACACTGACGGCGAGGGCGCACCCGTATACCACTTCGACTTCTACCGCATCAAGAAGATGGAGGAAGTCTACGACATGGGTGCCGACGACTACTTCTACAGTGGCAACCTCTGCTTCATGGAGTGGCCGGAACTGATAGAAGAAGCCCTGCCCGAAGACGTTGTGAAAGTGACCATCACGCCGCAACCTGACGGCTCGCGTGAGGTAGTGATAGGATAACCAAAAAAAGGCTCCCTGTAAGACATTATCTTACAGGGAGCTTTTTTTGTACCTATTATATAATGGTTCTTAGATGTTTGCTTCGAACTTTTCCTTGAGCTTCGCCTTGTTGGCTGCTCCTACCATCTTGTCTACTACCACACCGTTCTTGAAGAATATCAGCGTCGGGATGTTGCGTACGCCGTATGCTGCGGTGACATCCTCGCAGTCCTCCACGTTGCACTTGCCGACAATGATTTTGCCGTCGTATTCTTCAGCCAGTTCGGAGATGATGGGCGAAATCATCTTGCATGGTCCACACCATTCTGCCCAAAAGTCAATGACGAAGGGCACGTTGCTGTTTCTGAGAGACTCGAAATTCTCTGATGTTACTGTAACTTCCATAGTTGTATAAGTATGAGTTAATGATGTCTTTGTCTAATGAGAGGGGTTAGAATCCGTCGAACTCGAAGTACTCGTCCGAGGACGCATCCTTCTCCGTTTCCTTGCTGTCATCCACAATTTCTATGCCATCATTTCCGTCAGCAGGCGTGTTGTCGTCAGGTGCATCCTGTTTGGTTGCGTCAGGCTTTACGCCCTTCGGGGCTACGTCTGCTCCTGGCAGTGCCGGTGCTACAGGGTCGTTGTCCGGCAGTTCGCGGGTGACGGTGCCTTGCTGTGCTTCAGCCTCAGCTTCCCTGCGGCTTTCCGTTTCAGAACGAGAGGCAGGTTTGTCCTCAACCACTGGCTCGTAGAGCTGTTCCAAACCGCGAGGCGGCAGTGGCGCGAAGTTGGCTATGTAGAACTTGTCGTAGTCGTTGTAACTGTACTGCAGACCGATGAGGTCGAGGTTCTCCTGCGAGATGACGATGGGGCGTGCCTTGGCTGCCACACGGCGGATGCTCTCCTGCTGCATGACGATGCATGCATACTGACGTGCCTCGTCGAAGTTGCGGAAACCGCCTACGGTGAGGTGGTGCATGCCCTGTGCGTCAGAGATGGTCAGGTCGAAATTGCGCACCATGAAACTGGTGAAGTTGTACCTTGCCAACTGGAAGAGCAGCTGGTTCTCGTTGAGCGAGTCCGGCACATAAGCAAAGACAAAGAGGAAGTCCGTGTTGCGCTCCTTGGAGAATGTCTTGCCGGCCAGGCTGTCAGCATCGTTGAGTGTGGCAGAGCGGCGGTCCCATACGTTAGCCAGGTCGAACTTGGCCCCGTGCAGCTGTCTGCCCTTCTTCACACCGTTTATTATCATGCCAGCCATCTCGCCGACTTCGCTCTGCGGATAGTCCTGCACCACGGTCTCCATTCGCTGCAGACAGGTGCGCGAGTCGCCGTCGTTGAGTCGGGTCAGACCCTCGATGAACAGGAAGCGGTCGCGGTTGGCACCCATGGGGAAGCGTTTCTCGGAGAGTTGTGCATTGTTGTATACCTCCTTGAACCGGTCCGCCTTGAACGCCTCGTATGTTGCGCCGTAGATGGAGTCCTCTATCTGTACGCCGTAACGGGCGTTCTCCATGAAGTACGGGTCGGAGAGTATCGCCGTCAGTTTCGAGTCGGCACACTCCGCCTTCATCTTGGCAAGATACTCGTCCGCCTGTGCCGTGTCGCCTTTTCGCGAATAGAGCAGGAAGAGGTGGTAGTATATCTCGTCCTTCGGCGTGCAGTCGGGGTACTGCGTGACGAGGCGCAGCAGGTGCTTCTCGCTCAAGGGGAGGTTATCCAGCTTGTCCTTGAAGATGATGCCCGCCTTCAGCAGACACTCCTTTATTATATTGTCGCTTGCGGCGCGCTGTTCTTCCGTAAATGGTATCTGCGCCATGTAGTATTCCCGTTTGTGCGGGTCGTTGACGGCAGAGTCCATGCGTGCCTCGCGTTCCTCCTGCTGCTTTTCTACGGCAGCGATGGAGTCGCGCTGCTCGTCGGTGAGAGTGACTTCATCCAGAGGTTGTAAGTCTGCCCCCACGACGGTGACGTTGCTGCGTTGCCAGTTGTCCTTGTTCTCACGTTTACCCCAGATGCGCTGGAACGTCTGGCGTCCCTGCTGCACGGCTTGTGGGTTGTAGAAATACCAGGTGGAAGTCGCTTCGTTGCCGAACGCCCCAGTCCCCATCTGGTGGTTCATAGCCTGTTGCATGTTGGCATTGGCCGTGTTCAGTCCGTTTGCGGCAGAGCCTTTGGCGTTCTTGCTGAGACGCTCCAGACTGTCGCGTTCCGCCTCTTTCTCCTTCCTCTTCAGTTCGCTGATGACACGGTCGATGGCGGCGTTGCGGTCCTTCTCGCTCATGGCGGCAAGAGCCTGCAGGGAGTCCTGCAGGTGTATCGCTTCGGTGTGGGGGACCAGTTCGTCGAGCACCAGTGAACGCTCCGACAGTTGGGCGTACCCTTTCCTGTCCTTGTCGAGCAGTCCGAGAGCCTCGCCGTAGCAACGCTTGGCATCGCTGAAGCTCTCGCGTTGCCAGTAGAGGTCGCCCAGACGGAGGAGCAGCACGCCCTTCTCTGTACCGGAGCGTGTGGCACGCGATGCACCGCGCTCGTAGGCACTGATGGCCTGTGTGGTGTCCTTCTCGGCGAGGTATATGTTGCCTATGGCGTAGTAAATCTGGTCTTGGTAGTCGGCATTGTTTTCGTCGCGTGCCATGCTCTTCAGCTTGCCTATCATCTTCTTTGCCTGTCCCTGCGCCATCACCTCCGTCATGGAGATACGTGCATTGAAAGCCAGTTCATAGGTGGGGTGCTGACGCAGCGTCTTGCGGAACGCCTCGTATGCCGCTGTTCTGTTGCCCCGTGCCGCCTCAATCTGCCCGAGCAGGTAGTACTCGCGTGCCCTTTGCTTGCGGCGCATCTCATGCTTGATGACGCGGCGGAGATAGTGTGCTGCCTTGTCGAGCGAGTCGGTATGCAGATAGTAGTCGCAGAACGTATAGTCCCACTCCTTCTGTGCCCGCCAGTCGATGGTGTCGCGCCGCATGTTGCGTATCACGTCCTCTGCGCTATATACCCAGTTGTTTTCGATGTAGCACTTCGCCAGCCATGCCTGCGCCTTGCCGTAGATGCCGGGATGCCATTTGAAGAGGCGCGACATATAGGCGAACGTGGCAGCCGCCTCGTCGAACTCGCCTTTGTAGAACTGCGAGCGTCCCATCAGCATCCATGCTCGCCAGATGAACGGGTTGTACTCTTTTCGCGAAAGCCATTCGATGTCCTTGGCCGTCTTTCGGCGCGACTTCTTCCATTCCGGACGCTTCTTGATGCTGTGGAGCTGTATGACTTTCTCGCATTTGAGTATGGCGCGTTCGTAGTTTGCCTTGCCCAGTTCGATGCTGCTCTTGTTGCCGACGGTATAGAGCGGAATGCGGTCGGTAAAGTCGTCCACGTTGCCGTTCTCCTTCTCCAGCGAGGCGTCCACATAAGCCAGCGTACCGTTGTAGTACGTGTTGTAGCGTCCCGTAAAGGCATGCCAAAACCTCGTCGCCCCTGTATTCTTCTTTGTAGAACACGAGGCAACGAGAAGTATCGCAACAAGCGATAATGTGATATATAGTAGTCGCCTAAAAATAATCAGTCAGTTATGTGATATGTAAAAAATAACTTGAGCAGCTTAGTACAAGTACGGGCTGAAAGCCCAAAGACTTCATAGCCCAGGGCAACGCCCTGGGTTTTGTTTGCATATATCTATGCGCCCTGTAAGGGCAAAAGTCTATAGTCTGGTGCATTTGGTCTATGCACTTTTGCCCTTACAGGGCGGTGGTTGAATGTCCGATGTACCCAGGGCGTTGCCCTGGGCTATGTAGTATAGGGCTTTCAGCCCATTAGGGTAAGATCTGTCAATCATATCAAAACTACTCAAGCTATTTTTGTACGTTACTTATAATAGAATTATGAATTCAACATTATGAATTATGAATTCTGAATTATCTCCCACCCGGCTTTCTTCAGTGCGTCCCAGTAGTGTGGATAACTCTTGCTAACGACCTCAGGATTATTGATACGTAGTCCTGGGAAGACGATGGATGCCGGAGCGAAAGCCATTGCCATGCGGTGGTCTTCGTACGTGTCGATGACTGGGTTTGCCATGGGTTCGCAGCGTGTGCCGTCCCATGCCAGTACGCCTTCGGTGCTGTCGTCAAGTACGTAGCCCAGTTTCGCCATCTCCGTTTTCAAGGCCAGTATGCGGTCTGTCTCCTTGATGCGCAGAGTCTGCAGTCCGGTGAAGCGGAAGGGGATGCCGCAGAGTGCCGTAGTGACGACAACGGTCTGGGCGAGGTCCGGCTGGTTGATGAAGTCGAAGTTGAAGCACGGTATCTTGCGGTGCTTGTGCGTCAGCGTCACGAGTGTTGGCACGAGTTTGTCTGTAGTGTCGAACGTAGTCTTCACGCCCAGCATATTGAAGATATAGCGTATGGCAGAGTCGCCCTGTCTGGACCCGTCCATGAGTCCCGGCAGCCGCACTTCGTTGTCCGTGTCGTCCTTGCCGTAGCTGAGCAGCGTCAGTATCTCGTACCAATAGCTGGAGGCACTCCAGTCGTTCTCGATAATGAACGGCACGGACTTGTACGGCTGTGGCTTCACCTCTATCGTGGCGGCATCGAGCCAGTCCACGTCAGCGCCATACTGTCGCATGGTGCAGATGGTGAGGTCTATGTATGGGCGCGAGAAGATCTCGCCTGTGAGATGCAGCGTCAGTCCGTCCGTCATGTTCGGACCAATCATGAGCAGTGCCGAGACATATTGTGATGACACGTTGCCGGCTATCTCCAAATGGCCGCCAGCCAGTTTATGACCGCGTATTCTGAGTGGAGGGAATCCGAGGTTCTCCACGTACTCGATGTCGGCACCTAGTCGGGTGAGAGCGTCCACCAATACGCCGATGGGTCGTTGGCGCATGCGCTCCGTGCCCGTGATGACGTGCTCGCCGTCCGTAGAGGCAAGGAAAGCTGTAGTGAAACGCATCGCCGTGCCCGCCGCCTTGATATTTATCTCATACGGCATGTCGCGCAGTGCCGCCACCATGACGTCGGTGTCGTCACACTTGCTGAGGTTCTCCGGAAGATGCGCCTTGTCTGCCATTGCGCTGATGGCGAGTGCGCGGTTGCTGATGCTCTTTGAGGCTGGTAGATTTATCTCGCAGTCGATGTGTTTTGGTGCGTTAAGTATATATTGCATACTGTTGTCTTGCGTTGTTTTTATTGCGTACTACAAAGTTACTTATCATTTCCCTCGCACGCAAACATAATAATATAAAATAGGGCTATTTTACATTTTTTACAACAAAAAGCTCTGTATTTTCTTGCTCCAATCGTATTTTCTTTGTACCTTTGCATCCGCTTACGCCAAGGAACAAGTTCTTTTTGACGTTGGCACTCCCAAAGTTCGGGATGTGGCGCAGTTGGTTAGCGTACGCGTCTGGGGGGCGTGTGGTCGCCAGTTCGAGTCTGGTCATCCCGACAAAAAAGAGCATGTCGTATCGTTACGGCGTGCTCTTTTTTTTTTTTTTCTAAAAAGTCTCAAAGTATCATCCCTTGACTTTCGAGTGTGCTATATTCGATTGATTTACAATATTATAGATAAATGAAACTTTTGTTTTATTCGACAAAAAGTCTCATAGAAGTATCATCAAAGTATCATAGAAGTATCATCAAAGTCTCATCTCTCCCTTTATATTATACCATCTCAATGCCCGCGCCGTGAGCATTGAGGGGTCACTAAATGAGTGGACAAAACGAAGTTGGTTTGCGCTTCTATCACCCAGTCGGTGATGTTTCCCTGCGTAGAGTCGAAGTTGATGCCGAC
>CAVCKM010000057.1:0-14688 GCA_963602765.1 Alistipes putredinis
CTTACAGGGCGGTAGTTGACGACCTAATGTACCCAGGGCGTTGCCCTGGGCTATGGAGTATAGGGCTTTCAGCCCATCGCATTCAATTCGGACAGTCATATAAAAACTGCTCAAGTTATTTTTTACACTTTGCTTATTTCTCAATTGGTTGTTTGGAGAATGTCTGGAAGTACTTCAGACAGGTGTCGCGCCACTCACGGGCGTTGTCCAGTTGCACGTTGAGGAGGGAGTCGGTGTGTGCCCATTCCGCTTCGTGGCCTTTCATGTACTGGCGTGTGCCGGTGTGCCAGAAGTTGCGGTATGTCTCCACCATGCTGACGCCCATATTGTAGCGTTGGCACAGTTCCTGCCATAGCGTGCTGCCGGACTGCATCCTGTACGTCCATGGCAGGTGGTGGAACCAGAGCAGGTACTCTTCCGGGCAGGTGCTGAGGTTGTCGTATTGGCTGCGGTATGGCTCGGGGTATTGGCTTACGGCATCCGTGCCTTTCGACGAGCGGTCGAAGCCAATGCCGTCGGCTGAGGCGTTGTGGTAGTAGACAGGGCACCATTCGAGCGGGTACTCCGGCTTGAAGCCGTCAGGCTCAGGACCGTAGTGGTGGTCGAACTTGAAGATGTGGTGCAGTCCGAGCGGCATCATGTAGTTGACGCAAGCCTCGCGCGAGGTGAGCATCATCATGGTGACGGGCGAGAGGAAGCGGTCGTCCTTGCAGCCGTATGTCTGCACGAGCCATTCGCGGGCTATCTGTTCGGAGGAGAGGGTGGGGTTCCACGCCAGACGACCGAAGGCATACCAGTTGGCCTGCGAGAAGGGGTGGCCACACCAGTTGGCATCGTCGCCCGTGTTTGCCACGCCTGCGATGCCCACCAGCTTTGAGGGGCTGACAAAGCCGAAGAACTCCTTCCACATGGGGGCGAGATAGGTGAGGTGGAGCGACTGTCCGAGGTACTCCTGCGTTATCTGCAGTTCGGCAATCTGCGGTGTCTGGTGTATGTTGTCGAAGATAGGGGCGTAGGGCTCGCGCGGCTGGAAGTCGAGCGGTCCGTTCTTTGACTGCAGTATGACGTTGTCGGCAAATTTGCCGTCAAGGTTTTTGAATTCGCTCACCGCCTGCTTGACGCGGTCCTCTCCCTTGTGGTTTGCTCCGTAGACGAAGGAACGCCAGATGATGGTGCCGCCGTAGGGCTTCACAGCGGCAGCGAGCATGTTGGCACCCTCGGCGTGTGTGCGGTGGTAGTCGCCGGGTCCGGGCTGTCCTTCAGAGTTTGCCTTGACGAGGAAGCCGCCGAAGTCCGGTATGATGGAGTATATCTCCTTGGCCTTTGCCGCCCACCATCGCTGCACCTTCTTGTTGAGGGGGTCGGCGGTCTTGGTGTAGCCGAGTGCCATGGGCGATGCGAAGTTGATGGAGAGGTAGACGCGTATGCCGTACGGGCGCAGTGCGTTGGCGATGACGCGCACCTTGTCGAGGTACTCTCGTGTCATCATCTTCGGGGAGGCGTTGACGTTGTTGAGGACGGCACCGTTGATGCCGACGGAGGCGTTGGCACGTGCGTATGTCAGTATGCGCTGCTGCATGTAGGCTGAGAGCGAGTCAGCCTTGCCCGGCTTTATCTCTTCCCACTTCCAGATGCTCTTTCCGGCATAGCCGCGCTCGACGCTGCCGTCGAGGTTGTCCCAGTGGTTGAGGATGCGCAGTCCTACGGCAGGGCGTTCTGTCCGTGTGTCAGCAACACCGTTTAACTTGCAACACGTTTGGACAATGTTTTGTTGGCTGCACGTTGTAGCTATGTTTGTCTTGCCGCACATTGGCTGCAGAGCCTGACCGCGCAGACGGTCGTAGGCACCGTAGAGCAGCCCGATGGGCTTGCTGGCTATGATGCTGTCGTGGGAGATGGTGTAGCCGTCACCAAGTTGTCGTGCTGCGTCCAGATAGAGTGTGACGTTAGGGGCGTGCAGTGCGTGCTCCAGTTCGCGGCGTGCTATCTGCACCGTGGGGTTGTTGGCTGGTGCGTTGGTAGTGACGGTGCACGTCTGTTTGGCGGCATCGGGTTGTAGCCACAGGGTAGAGCCGTCCGTTGCCGCCTGCACGTGTGAGCAGACTGCAAGAGTGAGCAGTGAGATTACGCTTTTCTTCATACAAGAATTGTTTAGGTTTGTAGTTGGTATAACGGTAATGTCCGCGGAGATTTTTTGGACTTGAATGTCCGCGGAGATTTTTTGGACGTTAATGGCCGTTAATGGACCGTTAATTGTCCATTAATTTTTATTCTGAGAATTGTCTGGTCTATCAAAATAATATTAACGACAAATTAACGGTCCATTAACGGCAATTAACGTCTAAGATGTCATTGCGGTCATTAGCGTCTAAGATGTCATTGCGGCAATTTCCGTTTAATCGTTACGATGGTGCAAAGTTAGGAGTAAAAGCGTAAACGTATGTTGCACGTTAGCTATTTCTCGTTTCTTTTTGTTTCAGCGTATTCGGTAGGTGTCATTCCGTAGTGTTTCTTGAAGACGGTGGAGAAGTGGGTCTGGTTGTTGAAGCCCACGGCGTAAGCCACTTGCGTGATGTTTATCTTTCCCTCGGCGATGAGTCGTGCTGCCTGTTCGAGGCGGAGGTTGCGTATGAATTCGCCGGTGGAGATGCCGGTTATCTCCTTCATCTTGCGGTGCAGCTGTGCGCGGCTGATGCCGGCTTCCTCGGTGAGTTTCTCCACGTTGAAGTCCGGGTCTTTGAGGTTGTCGTTGATGCACTTCATGATGCGTTCCATGAGGATGTCGTTGTTGCCCTGCACCTCAATCTTCTCCACCTTTTCGGTCTGGCCCTGTGCACCGGAGAACTTTCCTTTCAGACGGCGTACGTTGTCGACGAGGTTGTCGATGAGAATATGCAGCTCCTCCATGTTGAACGGTTTGGCGAGGAAGGCGTCCGCTCCGCGCTTTAGTCCTTCCAGACGGTTTTCCACCTCCGCCTTTGAGGTGAGGAGAATGACGGGTATGTCGCTGATGTTGCTGTTGCCCTTGATGTTCTTTAGCATGGTGATGCCGTCCATTTCGGGCATCATGACATCGGAGATGACGAGGTCGTAGTTGCCCGTGAGCAGCATCTTGAGTCCCTCCTTGCCGTTTGGTGCATAGCCGAAGCGGTACCAGTCGCTGAGTTCTGCGCGTATGTACTGCGCTATGTCGGCGTTGTCGTCGACGACGAGGATGTTGAGGTTCTTGCTGGCCTGCTTCTTCTTCAGTGGCGTGCTCTCGCCGTCGGCCAGCTCCGGTTCCATTATCTCCTCTGGTTTGAGGTGGTCTTTGCCCAGCGGTATGTGCAGCTCGATGCATGCTCCTCTCTGTCCGTCGGTGCGGTTGTATGCCTTGATGCTTCCGCCGTGCATCTGCGTGATGGCGCGGCAGAGGTTCAGTCCGATGCCCGTGCCTTCGATGTGTAGGCTGCTGGAGTTCTTTCCTTGGTAGAAGCGGTCGAAGAGTCGTGCGGTGTTCTCGTCCTTGAAGCCGATGCCGGTGTCCATTAGCTTGATGCAGGCGGTGTGGTCGGTGCGGCTAACGTGTATGGTGATGTGGCTGCCGTTGAAGGTGTACTTCATGGCGTTTGAGAGTAGGTTGCTGATGACCTTGTCGAAGTTGATGCGGTCAATCCAGACGGGCAGTCCCTTCGCCGTGTTCACCGTATCGTCCGTTTCGAGCGTGATGTTGATACCGCGTTCGTTGGCGTTGAACTGGAACAGTGCGCAGATGCCTCGTATGAACTCTATTAGGTTTGTCTCCTGGCAGTGGAGGCGCAGTTGGTTTTTGTCGAGTCGGCGCTCGTCCAGGATTTGGTTGACGAGCAGCATGAGTCGTTTGGCGTTGAGGTCGATGACGGCGATGTCCTTGAGGCTCTCCTCGTCGGCGAGTCGCTCCTTGAGCTTGTTGAGCGGTCCCATGATGAGAGTGAGTGGGGAGCGTATGTCGTGTGTGGCGTTGATGAGGAACTGCATCTTCGCCTCGTCCAGTTCCGACTTGCGGCGGCGGTTGTAGGACACGAGCAGGAAGACGACGAACGCACTGAAGATGAGTGAGTAGCAGAGGTAAGCCCAGATGGAGGCGTACCACGGTTCGCGCACGGTGACCCATATCTGCGTTATCTTCTGGGAGAAGTGTCCGTTGCTCTCGGCGCGCACCTCGATGAGGTAGTTGCCGGGCGTGAGGTTGTTGAACGATACGGCGTTGCTGCCCTCGTTGGTGCGTCTCCATTCTCCGCCGTTGACGCGGTAGAGGAAGCAGATGGTATGGGTGTTCTTGTAGTTGAGCAGGGAGAACTCCAGCGAGAAGGTGTTCTCCGTGTGCTTCAGTTCGAAACGCGTCTTGAGGCAGTCGACGGGTTTGCCGTTGACGATGAAGTTTGTGAGGTACACGTCGCCCAGCTCCATCTTGTCGGCGCGCACCTGGTCGGGATAGAAGGTCGTGATGCCGTCTGCCGTGCCGAAACCGATGAAGTCGTCGGGGTTGTGCAGCATGACGCCCTGTATGTATTCCTTCTCGGTGAGTCCGTTGCCGTTGGTGTGACTGATGAGTCGTTTCTTGTCGTAGTCGTACTGCCAGATGCCGTTGGTGGTGCTTATCCAGAGGTCGCCGGTACGGTCGCAGACGATGCTGCTTATCTGCTTGTCGCTGAGCGTCTCGTGGTGTGGGAAGAGTTGTGTCTTTCTTGTTGTTTCGTCGTAGTAGTACAGTCCCTCGTCCGTGCCAATGATGATGTGTCCTTTGTTGTTGGAACAGATACTGTTGACGAGTGTTCCCTTGAGGAGGTTGTTCCACCCGTAGTCGTTGAATGCCAGGGTGCGTGTGTTGAGGCACGCCACGCCGTTGGAGGTACCCAGCCAGAGGTGTCCTGTCCTGTCGAGCACCATGGAGCGTATCCAGTCGTTGCAGAGGAAGCCGTGCTTCGTGCGCTGCAGGCTGTTGACGACTTTCACCTCGCCCGTCTTTACATTATATATATACAGTCCCTTGCTGTAGACGGAGATGTACAGCCTTCCCTCGGCATCGTCCGCCATGCAGTATATGCCTTCGCTGGCGAAGGAGAGTTTCTGTGTGGCCGAGCCGGTGAGGGGGTTGTAGGCGTAAAGGGCGTTGCCCGTGCCCACCCAGTAGTTGCCGCTGCTGTCGCGGTATATGATGCTCGTTCCGGCGGGCGACGAGGGGTGCGCCACTATCCTGCCTGCGGGGTCGAAGGCGTAGACACCGCTGTTCTGTACGGTGCACCATGTCAGTCCGCCGCTGCCCGGTGCTATGCTCGACACGCTGCTTCCCGTGATGAAGTTCTGCGTGGAGAAGTTCCAGCTGTTGAACGTCGTCTTGCGATGGTTCATCTGGTAGAGTCCCTTCTTGTAGCATCCCACCCAGATGTTGTGGTCCTTGTCCTCGAAGATGTCCTTGACGTATGCCGTCTGGAGGTTGAGGGCGTGGCTGTCGCTATTTACCTGCACCGCCCTCTTCGTGCCGCGTGCAAAGAGAAGCGCGCCGTGCTCGGAGGTGCTGATGTAGAGATTGTTGTCGCGGTCGAGCATTGCACTGTTGATGGTGACGTTGCCGTTGAACTCTCCGAGGTCGTAAGCGGAGGGGTGTATCCGCGATGTGGCGTAGTCGTATTCCAGTATGCCGTACATGCACACGATGGTGAGAGTCTTGGCCGACTGCTGCATGAACGCCACTGGTGCGCCGCAGGGCGACTTGAAGTCCTTGCGGCTGATGCGCCCGTTGGTCTCCGTAAAGCGCGAGAAGGTGGAGAGGTGGCTGCTCTGCCAGAGGTAGTGGTATTTGTCTTCGTAGATATGTGCGAAGAAGACGTCCGAGTCGCGCTGGGCGTATTGTCTCTCCCGCGATACGATGTCGCTGCCCTTGCGTATGGAGTACATGCCGTAGCCGGCGGTGCCGAGGAGCACGTCGCCGCGGTGGTTCTCGATGATGGAGTATATGCGTGGGCTGCGTCCGTCGGGGAAGGGGTAACGGCGGAAGCTGTTGGTGGTGTAGTCGTAGCGTATGACGCCGCGCGAGGTGCCTATCCACAGGTTGCCGCGCGAGTCGGTGAGCAGGTCCGTGATGATGTTGCTGGCAATTGAGGTGGTGTCCTCCTTGCTGTGGAAGAAGGGCGAGAAGCGGTAGCCGTCGAACTTGTTGAGACCGTAGTCCGTGCCCACCCAGATGTATCCGTGCGCATCCTGTGTGATGCAGTTTATCTGTGTACTGGAAAGTTTGGAGGAAGTGTATAGCTCGCCGCTGTCAGCAAGAATGGCTACGGACAGCAGCAGTCCTACTAAGGAGAGGTATAGGCGTTTTATCATTGTTAGGTTAGGTAGGTTTAGGCGTTGTTTCGTTTTATTTTGTTGCAAAATTAGTGAAATAAAACGAAATGAGCAAGCAAAAGTCAAAAGATGAAACATATTGGAACGTTGATGGTATTACTCGCAAAGTGGGTTTGCGTAAATTGTGTTACCTTTGCATCAGTGAAATAGCCATTGTAGTGTCCCAATCTCAACTACTACCTAACCAACCATCACAAGACCATGTATTACTTGAAAACAGCACTCCTCTTTGCAGCTGCCATGATGCTGGCGCTGCCCTCCGTTGCCGCCGACGTATGGAAAGGAACGTGGGCCACGGCAGTGGAATATCCCGGTCAGGGCGATATGCCCAAGGAAAGTCTCAGCAACCGCTCCTGCCGCCAGATTATCCACGTGGCAATGGGCGGCGAGACGGTGCGCCTCAAACTGAGTAACGAGTTCAGCGACCAGCCGCTGGAGATAAAGTCGGTCTACATTGCCGACGCTACGAAGACGACGTGGAACGTGAACGCCAAGTCGGCACGCTACCTCAAGTTTGGCGGCAAGAAGGATATCGCCATACAACCGCACGGGGCGGCATACTCCGATGCTCTGACGTTTCCGCTGAAGAGCGACCAGTGGCTCGCCGTCACCATAAACTACGGTGCAAAGACACCGGCTGTACCGACGACTCACCGCGGTTCGCGCACCACTTCCTATATAATAAAAGGAGAGACGAAGGCGACAGCCTCCTTTGACGGTGCTGAACTGCAGGACCACTGGTACAACATCGCCGCCCTTGAGGTGAAAGCCCCAGAGGAGACCGACGTCATCGCCGTGCTGGGCAACTCCATAACCGACGGGCGCGGCAGCACCACCAACCTGCAGAACCGCTGGACTGACTTCTTCTCCACAGCCCTCAACGCCAAGGGAAGAGTCGGCGTGCTCAACCTCGGTATCGGCGGAAACTGCGTGGTGCAGGGCGGACTAAGTCAGCCGGCACTCGTGCGCTTCGACCGCGACATACTCGGACAGCAAGGCGTGACGAAGCTCATCATCTTCGAGGGTACAAACGACATAGGCACCAGCAACGGCAACTACGAACACCTCGCCGACACCCTCATCGCCAGTTACAAAGTGCTCATCGACAAGGCGCACGCCAAGGGAATAAAAGTGTACGGCGGCACCATCACGCCCAACAAGGGCAACGGATGGTACTCCTTCTGGCACGAAGCAGTGCGACAGACCGTCAACGAATGGATACGCAACGGCAAGGCATTCGACGGAGTCATCGACTTCGACGCACTCACGCGCGACCCACACGACCAACAACAACTAAAACCTGAATACTCCGACGACTGGCTGCACCTCAACCCCCAAGGCTACGAAGCCATGGGCAAGTATGCGGCAACAAGTCTGTGAGGACAATTACCAATCACTACCTAATCTCTCAGGGTGGCTATATATAATAATGTATAGTCACCCAAAACTAAAACCACTACGACCTATGGATACGACAAACACCCAAGAGTCCAAGGGATTCTACAAACTGAGTTGGGTGCAGCGCATCGGATTCGGTTCCGGCGACTTGGCGCAGAACCTAATCTACCAGACCATCTGCATGTACCTCCTCTTCTTCTACACCGACATCTACGGTCTGGACCCCGGTGTGGCAGCCACCATGTTCCTCGTGGTGCGCCTCGTCGACGTGCTGTGGGACCCCCTCGTGGGCACCTACGTTGACAAGCACAACCCACGGTGGGGCAAATACCGCTCCTACCTCATCCTCGCCGGACTGCCGTTGACGGTGCTTGCCATCCTCTGCTTCTGGAACGGCATGGAGGGACAGACCGACACCGTCAAACTCATCTACGCCTACGTCACCTACGTGGGGCTCTCCATGCTCTACACCCTCATCAATGTGCCCTACGGCGCGCTGAACTCATCCCTGACGCGCGACACCGACGAGATAACCGTCCTCACCTCCGTGCGCATGTTCATGGCGAACGTCGGCGGACTCTGCGTCTCGGCAGGCGTGCCCATCCTCGTGGCATTCCTTGCCGCCGCCAAGGACCTCCCCATAGAAGTGGCACTCTTCATGGGTCTGGGGTCGCTGCCCTCGTTCATCTTCATGCCCATGGTGCCGGCGATAAAGAAGAAGGTGGGCAAGAAGAACATGTTCTACATCTTCCTCGCCGTGGCCATCGTAGGCATGGCGATGCTCTACTTCATCAGCAAGCTGGGTCCCGTCAAGGAACATATCACCCTTGTCTACATAGCCCAGTTCATCAAGTCCACCGGTGTCATCGTAGCCACAGGCTATATGTGGGCACTGATACCCGAGGTCATCTCGTACGCAGAATACACCAGCGGCAAGCGCATCGCCGGCATCGTCAATGCCCTGACCGGCATCTTCTATAAGGCAGGCATGGCTCTGGGCGGCGTAGTGCCCGGTGCCGTACTGGCATGGACCGGCTATCAGGCAGCAGCCGCCCAGCAGAGCAACGCGCTCCCCACCGACAGCAACGCATGGTTCGTCGCTATGCTCATCTACGCCCTCGTAGGCTTCGCCCTGCTCGTCTTCTGTTTCACGCAGACCAAGGAGCGCGTCGTCATGGCTGAGAGCGAGACGAAGAACGTGAAAGTCAGCGACCTCTGGACAGAGTTCTTCCACAACCGCCCACTGCGTGTCGTGGCACTCTTCTTCATCACCGCCTTTGCCATGATGTCCGTAGGCAATGCCGCCGGAGCGTACTTCATGAACGACCTCGAACAGCAGACACCCCTCGCGCAGGAAGGCATACGCTGGCTCGTATGCGTCATACCGGCCATACTACTCATCGTCGCCATGTTCATCATATCAAAGTACGAACTCACCGACGAGATTATCGACAACATAAACAGGGAAATAGAAGGGAGAAACAATTCGTAATGCAGAATTCATAATTCTTAAATACAGACTGATGAAACGCAATATACTTTCAATGGCTGTGCTGGCGATGATGTCTACCGCCGCATACGCCGCACCTACTCTACAGGAGACACTGGGCAAGCACTTCCTCATCGGAGCTGCCGTGGACAGCTTCCTGGCAAAGGGCGAGGACCCACGCTCGGAGGCTATCGTGCGGGAACACTTCAACCAAGTGGTGCCTGAGAACGGCATGAAGGGCGAGAACATACATCCCGAGGTGAACCGCTACGACTGGTCGTACGGCGACCGTCTGGCAGACTGGGCGGAGAAGAACGGCAAGACCCTCATAGGCCACTGCCTCGTATGGCACTCGCAGCCGCCGAAGTGGATGTTCACCGACGCTGAGGGCAAGACGGTAAGCCGCGAGACACTCATCGGACGCATGTACAGCCACATCATGACCGTCGTCACCCACTACAAGGGGCGCGTCAAGGGGTGGGACGTCGTCAACGAGGCCATCAACGACGACGGCACGTACCGCGAGTCCATGTACTACAAGATAATAGGTCCCGAGTACATCGAACTGGCCTTCCAGTTTGCGCACGAGGCAGACCCCAACGTGGAGCTGTACATCAACGACTACTCCATGGCGAAGCCTGCCAAACGAGAGACATACTGCCGCATACTCAGGAACCTGAAGGCGAAGGGACTGCGCATCGACGCCATCGGCATGCAGTCGCACAACGGCTACAACTACCCCGACTACAGCGAGTACGAGAAGAGCATCGAGGCATTTGCCGCAGAGGGCGTGAAGGTGATGATGACGGAACTGGACATGAACATGCTGCCCAACCCGGAGGGGTTCGGCGGTGCCGAGATAAGCCAGAATTTCAAGCTCATGGAGAAGTACAACCCCTACGCCAAGGGGCTGGACAAGAAGGCGCAGAAGCTCTTCAACCAACGCTATCTCGACCTCTTCCGCATCATAGCCAAACACAAGGACGTCATCTCACGCGTCACCTTCTGGGGTGTGGACGACAACCATACGTGGCTCAACGACTGGCCCATCAAGGGGCGCACCAACTATCCGCTCCTCTTTGACAGGGACGGCAATCCCAAGCCCGTCGTCAACGACATCATCAAACTCTTCGAATAAATCAACTAACCTCGCAGAAATATGAAATCACGTTATCTCTTTCCTAAAGACTATATGGCAGACCCCTCTGCCAATGTGTTCAACGGCCGGCTGTACATCTACCCGTCACACGACTGGGACAGCGGCGAGTGCTTCGACGACGACGGCGGACACTTCCAGATGAAGGACTACCACGTCCTCTCCCTCGACGACGTCATGGAAGGCGAAGTCACCGACCACGGCGTGCAGCTCTCCGTAGAGCAGGTGCCATGGGCCGAGAAGCAGATGTGGGACAACGACTGCGTCGAGAAGGGCGGCAAGTACTACCTCATCTTCTCCGCCAAGGACTACAACGGCGTCTTCCACCTCGGCGTTGCCGTGGCAGACAAGCCAGAAGGTCCCTTCATCCCCAACGCCGACCCCATCCGCGGCTCGTACAGCATAGACCCCTGCGTCTTCAAGGACGACGACGGCGAGATATACTGCTACTTCGGCGGCATCTGGGGCGGACAGCTGCAGTGGTACAAGGACAACAAGATGCTCAAGTGCGAACACCTCCCCGAGGGCAAGGAAGACCCGCTGCCATCACGCGTGGCACGCATGACAGAGGACGTGCAGCAGTTTGCAGAGATGTCGCGACCGCTCATCATCCTCGGTGAGGACGGCAAGCCCCTCCCTGCCGACGACCCGCACCGCTTCTTCGAAGCCAGCTGGATGCACAAGTACAAGGGCAAGTACTACTTCAGCTACTCCACCGGCGACTCGCACCTCCTCTGCTACGCCATCGGCGATAACCCCTACGGTCCCTTCACCTATCAGGGCGTCATTCTCGAACCCGTAGTAGGCTGGACTACCCACCACAGCATCGTGGAGTACAAAGGCCAGTGGTACCTCTTCCACCACGACTGCGTCCCCTCCAACGACACCACATGGCTACGCTCCGTAAAGGTGGCACCACTCTTCTACGACGACGACGGCAAGATACTGCTCGTTGAACCGTAAGCTCCACATGACGTAACAGCCAAGAATATAAACGAAGATAAAAAGAAAAAAGCCAGTCAAAGCATTTCGCTCTGACTGGCTTTTTTCTTGGCGTATAGGTCATTTCCCGAGGGCTAATTCCACTCTGCAAATGCGAGATGCGGCTGCTGCCCTTGCGTGTGTCCACGACTATCTTTTCGAAGACGATGGCGGGGTCGTGCGGGGTGACGGTGACGGTGTGTATGCCGTCGGGAGTAGTGGAGAGTGTTGCCTCTACCACGCTGTCCACTACACGGCGCGCTATGGTGGGGTAGTAGATGTCGTAGATGTTCTCCGGCTTCTCGTTCAGGTTCTTATTGAAGTTGACCACTACTGGTGCTCCGCCGTCGACGGATACGCTGAATGTCAGTCCGCCCTTGTTGAGATAGTCCAGTGTCGACTTCGTCACTACGTGTACCTTCACTTTGTCTGCGTCGGACTTGAACTGGTACGTGAGACTTGCTCCGTCCACGGCAGCGGTGTACGGCATCAGCGTCATTGCCGCCAGACTCTTGCCCATGAACGGAATCTTTGTCCATCGGGCATCCTTTGCCTCCGTGCATGAAGTGTAGTGGGGTGCTTCGATGTTTATCATGCCGTCGGCATTGGCTGCCACGGCACCGGGCGTGGCAATGCGGTGTAGCTCAGGGCATACGTCACGGTCGTACGCATCGTTCCAGTCGGTATAGCTGATGTGCTTCTGCGTCATCATGCCGTTCCATTTGCCGCCGGCAATCTCCGTGTTGTATGCGGCGCAGAGCACCGAGTCCTGACGGAAGGCTGCCTCGCAGCGCTCAGCCCACTCGTTGGCGAGAGGGTTGTTCTCCTTCGCCAGCTGCAGGTTCATCGCCTGAGCGTAGTACATCTGGTGGAGGTTGCTCATCACCTCCGTCGGGAAGAGAATTATCTCGCGGTATGCGTCGCGGCTCTCCGCCGGTATCTTACTGTAAAGTCGCAGTGCATCCGCTTCCAGTTTGAGGTACTGGTTGACCACCTTCTGCCATTCGCCGCTGGCAAGGTCGTATGTGTCAGCCTTCAGCATCTCCGCCGTGCAGCGTCCGTTGTATTTGCAGCACAGGTTGAGGATGCGTGCAGCCTCTTCGGCGTACTTGTCACCCACGATGTCGCGGCAGAAGCCGACGGTATGGTCCGTGATGTTGGCTGCCGTATAGCGCCGCGGATTCCACGCCATCTTCATGAACTGGTCGATGGGGCACTCCATCGGTTTCAAGTCGCCCACGTTAAGAATCCACAGGCGGTCGATGCCGTTCTCGTATGCCAGCGTCAGCTGCTCCCACTGGTTCTGCACCGGTGTGACGTTGAGGAATTTCGTGTTGCGCGGTGCCCCGACGTAGTCCACGTGGTAGTACAGTCCCCATCCGCCTGGATGCTTGCGCTCTTTGACGTTGGGCACGCGGCGCACATCGCCCCAGTTGTCGTCGCAGAGCAGGAGAGTGACGTCGTCCGGCACCTTCATGCCTTTGTCGTAGTAGTCGAGTACCTCTTTATACAGTGCCCACACCTGCGGCGTCTCGCTCGCCTTGCGTCCCGTCTCCTCCGCTATTATCTTGCGCTGGTCCGTTATGATTTGCTGCATCAGTTTCGTGTCCGCCTCTGCGCTCATCGCCTCGTCGCCGTCACCTCGCATCCCGACGGTCACTATTTGTTCCGTGTCCTTCATGCGCCTGATGCCTTCGCGGAAGAACTTCTGCAGGTTCTCCTTGTTGGTGTTGTAGTTCCACGCTCCCCACGCCGGTCGGTTGCGTGCGTACTCCTGGTGGTTGCGTGCCATCGGCTCGTGGTGCGATGTGCTCATGACGATGCCCATCTCGTCCGCCGTCTTCTCGTTCAGCGGGTCGTCGGCATAGAATGCCCATCCCCACATGGCGGGCCACATCATGTTGCCGCGCAGTCGCAGCACCAGTTCGAAGATGCGTGCGTACATACGGTGGTCGCCGTAGTCGGTGCCGTAGGTGTTTCTGACCCACGAGGTGAAGCAGGGAGCCTCGTCGTTGATGAAAATGCCGCGGTAGCGCACGGCAGGTTCGCCGTCCGTGTACGTCCCCTTATTGACGAAGATGGAGTCGTGGTGCTGCACGGGCACGTCCGCCCAGTCGTACCATGGCGATACGCCCATCTGCTCGGATAGCTCGTAGATGCCGTAGATGGTGCCGCGGCGGTCGCTGCCGGCGATGACCAGTTGTCCGTCGACGAGCGTGATGATGAATTTCTCCCTCTTGCCGCGCAGCTGCTTGGTATCTATCTTGCCCTGCCGCGCCAGTTGGTCGATGCGTGCCGAATGGCCCAATGTGCCCACGACGATATTCTGTCCGTCGGTAGCAGACGACAGGGTCAGCGTGCTGCCGCTGGTGCGTTGGAAGTCTTTTGACAACGCCTCCATGGCGATGCTGATGCCCTTGCAGTCGTTCGGGTCAAGGTATGCCGCAACGGTCTTGCCGGGGTTGAGCAGCAAGTCGCCACTGTGGAAAGATACAAAGCGGTCTGCCGCCGTGGCGATGCCTGAGGTCAGCAGCACGGCGGCGGTAAACAGTAAAGTGGAAACAGGTCTGTTGTGCATATATAATGGTTTAGGATATAGTATTAGGTGCAAAATTACTACATTATTCCTAAAGAAGCATACGTATTTGTATCCAGAAGTTTATGAAGAGTTTCATCCTTCTCATTCGGCCATTTCCTTCCACTGGAAGACGCAGCCGTTCTTCATGCCGGCGTCGGCGCCCTGGAAGTCAGCGGAGTAGGGGCTGCCGTCCGTGGGGTGCTTGCCTACGTACCTCTGCGTCTTCAGGGAGAGGAGCATGCAGCGGTTGTAGAGCATGTCCTGCCATACGAAACGCTCTGCCTTCTGCTCGTCGGCGGTCAGACGCACGTCGCCAGAGAGACCTGCCCCGGCTATGTAGACGTACCTGCCATCGGCACACTGCAGCTTCACCGTGCCGTTGCCGCCGTCGACGACGGTGAACATCACCTCGTCGCGCCGGTCGGCCTTGTTCCGCCCGATGTGTACCAGTCCGTGGCGCGTGGCGTCGAGGAGCGTCCCGTCGGAGAGGTTGGCAAGCTGTATCTTCTTTCCTACGGGCGTATTGGCAGTTCTGTCGGCAAGCGGCTCGTCCACGTTGAAGTCGTCGAAGTCTGCCACGCCGCCGTTCTTGCCCTCCTTGTTGAAGGCATAGAGTGCCACGCGTACCCCTTGGAACGTCTTCAGCTGATAGGGGGAGATGATTTCGACGCCGATATTCTCCCAGGTCTTACCGTCCAAAGAATAGGAATACTGTAGCTGACT
>CAVCKM010000058.1:0-12533 GCA_963602765.1 Alistipes putredinis
GTACCAACCCAAATGTATCCCTGCTTGTCCTTGCAGATACTACTAATGTGGCAGTCGGCTAATCCGTCTTGTATGTCAAGGCACCGGAAGTCCAGTGCTGTGCTGGCATTTGCACAGAGGGATACAAATGTCAGTACTAATGTCAGCATATATAGGAATCTCAGGATAATAGGCATGGTGTTTGGTTAGAAAGAGTTATTCGCAAATAGGTTGTCTTAATTGCAATTTAGGTTATTCCGTTATGGAATCTTTAAAATACGCTTGCAAAGATACTAATAAAAATAGAAAGCACACTACAACTCGGTCGTTTGTAGTGTGCTTAAATGTTTCAACTTTATGTCCTGTTTGTTATGTGTTTTTGAATAGTGTTGTAAACCAACAGATTACAAGGCGCATCGCTGAGGCTTATTTTTCTGCATTAGCACGTGGCTTTCTTGTTGCGGATGTCTTTCCGACAGCATTTTCGTATTTTGCGAGTTTAGCCTGCAGTCGTTGTATTTCCTTATTTTTGGATTCGATGTCCTTGTCCTGGTTGGTGATGGTCGTGAGCATATTCTCCAGTTCCTCATTTTCTATGCCGCCATAGAGTGAGCGTACGCGTGAGATGAAGTCGCCTAGGATGTTCATGTAGTTTGTGAACGCGTCAAAAGGTCCGTCGTAAATGCCACGGTCAAGGTTGCTGTTGCTTGGCTTTGTGGTCATGAAGCGGAAGTTGTTTGAAGCCTGCAGGTAGTCCCAGTCCTGGAGTAGACGTGGGTCTTTGGCGATGAGCAGTCTGTCCGCTACGCTGTAGAGCTTGTTGAAAGCTTCGCGTTGCATCTGGTTGCCGAGCCAAACCGAGCAGTCGCGTTCTTCGTCAACCCATGAGAGGGTTTCGGGTACGTCGATAGCTCCTACGCTAGGATACTTGTCCATCACTTCTCCCGGTGTGAGGAATTCCAGTCCGGCATTCTTTGCGCAAGCAGGCAGAGCCTTGAAGAACTCAAGAATGTTGCTGGACAAAGGCTGTGCTATTCCCAAAGCCGTCAATTCCATGAAGATGTTCACGACCTGTTCGGAGTCGGGGCACGATGCGAGGTTGTTTATGTATGTATCGGCAAAAAGTGGGTAGCCCTCCCATGCGCTGTTGTTGAAGCGTAGTGAGATGTCGTCAGAAGCGTTAACGTCCCTAAGCAGCAGCTTCAGGTTCGGTGCCATGTTGCAGTTGTAGACGTAGTGTGGGGATTTCCATCCGAGGACATGCTTTGCGCCTTCAGTCAGCATTCCCTTGTAGCCCAGCGCTCCCACTTGCGCACCTATTTCATCGGTATAGATGAGTGAGGAGTTGCGCACAACAGTCGGACGCTTGCCGAAGTATTGCTCTATCTTGTCGGACATACGCTCGATGTCGCGTGCGAAAGATTTCTCGTTGGCCAAACCTGAGAGGCCATGCGAATAAGGCTCCGTGAGGAACTCCACGCATCCTGTCTCGTTCATTTCCTGAAGCTTCTCCAAAACTTGGGGAGCGTGCGTCTCCAACTGCTCCATTCCAACACCTGAGAGCGAGAAGGCAAGACGGAAGTAGTTGCCGTTCTGCTTTATCATCTCATGGAGAGCGTTGAGTGCAGGCATGTAGGAGTTTTCTACGATGTAGTTGATGCTGCGTTCGTTCTCGTAGTCGTCGTAGTAGTAGTGGTCTGTACCTATGTCAAAGAAGCGGTAGCGCTTCAGATGGATTATCTGGTGGATTTCAAAATATAGACAGATAGTTTTCATAGCGATATATTGTTGAATGGTTACTTATCAATTAGTTTAGAATAAACGGATAAAATGCTCGTGGCAAGACTGATACGTCTAATTACTTGATGTAGTTCTTAAGGTATTCTTCGTTGTCGAACCACCCCTTTTGCAGAACCTGGTCGTAGCATTGGCGAATACGCAGGGCCACCTTTTCCCAAGTGATTCCTGCCACTTCCTTGAGTCCTTCCTCGGCGATGTAGTCGTGGAAACCTTCGTTTGTACAAAGGGAGTAGATTGCATCAGCCATGGCATGGATGTCCCAGTAGTCTACTTTCAGTACGTTTGTCAATATTTCGCCGCAACCGGACTGTTTTGAGATGATGGACGGACATCCGCACTGCATAGCTTCCAGTGGAGCAATACCGAAAGGTTCTGAGACGGAAGGCATTACAAAGACATCCGAGTTCTTGTAGCATTCGTACACCTGTTTTCCGCGTTGGAATCCCGGGAAATGGCAACGGTCAGCAATGCCGTACTGCGCCGCCAGTTCTATCATGGCCGCCATCATGTCGCCTGAGCCGGCAAAGCAGAAGCGTATATTCTGCGTGCGTTGCAGTACGAGACGTGCAGCTTCAATAAAATACTCCGGTCCCTTCTGCATGGTGATGCGTCCGAGATAAGTAACGACTTTCTCGTTAGGAATCTTATGCGGCACGATGTTGGTGTATTCTTCGGAGAGAGGGTACACCGCATTGTGCATGGCAACGACCTTTCGTGGGTCTTGGTGGTACTGGTTAATAACGGTCTGACGAGTAAGTTCCGAAACGCACATGATGCAGTCCGCATAGTCCATACCGTTCTTCTCTATAGAATAAACGGTAGGGTTCACCTTTCCGCGAGAGCGGTCAAAGTCCGTAGCGTGTACGTGTATGCAGAGAGGCTTTCCGCTTGTCATCTTCGCATGTACACCGGCAGGATACGTCAGCCAGTCGTGTGCGTGGATGATGTCAAACTGTTCGGAACGTGCCAGTACTCCGGCTATGATGGAGAAATTGTTAATCTCGTCGTTCAAGTTGCCGGGGTAACCGCCGGCAAATCCTATGCATCCGAGGTCGTCCAGTCCCTGCATGTAGTTGAAGTCCGCATAGATATGGTCTCGGAAGCGATAGTAGTCCTCTGCCGTGTGCCCGACAAATCTGTCCTTGATATTGTCGTAGTTGACATCGCGCCATGCGATAGGCACCTGGCTCATGTTTATTATCTTTAGGAATTTCTCCTCCTGACCAGTAGGACGCGGCATACAGAATGTCGTTTCGACATCTCCTTGCACCGACAGTCCCTTCGTGATGCCGTACGACGCCACGGCCAGTCCACCGTATATTTTTGGAGGGAATTCCCAGCCAAACATTAGTACTTTCATAGATTGCGTGTTTTCTGTTGATTATGTATAGGTGCTTTTCTGTGTGAGCACCTATAGGTTAGTTTGAATGTTAGTTTTGGTACTCGTCGATTATCTTCATTGTTCTGAGGATTTCCGCCACGTTCATTGCAAAAGCCATTGCGCCGCGTCCGTGGTATGGAGGGTTACCGTCAAACAGCTCTGATATTGTGCCTGTTGCGTGATAGAGCATCTCGTCCTCGAATCCTACCATCTGTCTCTGAACGAAACTGAGTCGTGTGCGTTTGAAAACTCTCAGACACGCTTCCATATAGAATCCACCCAGCCATGGCCATGCTGTTCCTGAGTGGTAGGCATAGTCTCGTTGAGTCTGAGCGCCGACGTAGAGTGGGTTGTAGCCTCCGCTCTTTGGCGATAGCGTGCGCAGTCCCTTTGGCGTGAGAAGTTCGCGTGTACAGAAGTCGAGTACAGTCTTTTGCTGTGGTGCGTCAAGAGGTGAGTAGTCCAAAGCCACGGCAAAGACCATATTGGGTCTAACGTTCAAGTCCACGATACCTTCTTCAACGTAGTCGTACAGGTATCCGGCTTCTGTGATGAATGTATTCTGGAAGGAGTCGCGTACCTTTGCGGCGAGGGTCTTGAGTTTTTGTATTTTCGTCTCGTCGTTTTTGACGGCGGCAAGTTCTATGCAGAACATCAAGGCGTTGTACCACAAGGCGTTAATTTCCACGACATATCCTGTGCGTGGAACCACCGGCTTTCCGTTAGCGACACTGTTCATCCATGTCATCGGTTTGTCGCGTCCTTCTGTGTGCAACAGTCCGTTTGGCATGAACTGAAGGTTGATGTGCTTGTTGTCGAGTATGTACTTGACAATATCGCGCACAAAATTGCCGTACTCATTGTACGCCTGTTCTGCGCCAACTTTCTTGGCATACTGCTGTATAGCCCACACGGCCCATAGCATTACGTCCGGCTGTTCAATCTCGTAGATGGAAACCGTCAACGGCTTGCCTGTCATGAATTCATAAAGTCCGGTGGTGGCAGTGTGCATTACGTCGTTGAAGTAGTCCAGCTCGTCAATGGCAATTGTCAATCCCGGCAGTGAGATGAACGTGTCCCTTGCGCGCACTTTGAACCAGGGGTATCCTGCGATGATGTATCTGTCGTCACCTTTCCTGTAGTGGAACTGATGCGCTGATGCAACGAGCGTGTTATAGAAATTGTCACGTGGCCAACGTTTTGACGTTTCTTCCTCAAACATGGCTTTCAGCGTGCTGGGCTTACATTCCTCCAAAGATGCAGTGAATACGATTTCGTCTCCTCTCTTGCATTGAATTTCGAAATAGCCGGGGACGTAGAGGTCCTCTACGCTCTCATAGCCTCGTTCTGCTTCTTTGTAATACTCAAGTCCCTTGTACCAGTTAGGCTGGAAGACGAACTCGTTCTTCTTGCTGATTTGCATGAAGAGCTGCGGGTAGTTGGCGTACATGGTGGTCTTGATGCCGCCGCTAACGTTCTTGTAGTCTCGTAGAGCCTGATAGTTTTCGTGCGTCAGGCTGTCTGCGCGGCGGAAGGCCAGGAAGGGGCGTAGTCTAAGGGTTACAGGCGAGTGGGCATCGTCTATAGTATAGCGTACCATGAGACGGTTGCTGTAGGTCTGAAAGATGACTTCGCGGCGCAGGATCACTCCTCCCACACGATAGACAGTGGTGGGCATTTTGTCCATGTCGTATGAACGGATGTACTTATGCCCGTTAGGACTGATTGCTCCTCCTTGATAGAAATGTACGCCCAAATTAAATTCCGCGCCATGTTGTACGACAGATGCGTCGAGCGACGAGAGCAAGACATGGTTTTCGTCGTCAATGGATGGGATTGGCGTAACGTACAGCCCGTGGTATTTACGTGTGTTGCAGTCCACAACGGTACTGCTGGAGTAGGCTCCCGACCTGTTTGTGCGGAGAAATTCCTTTCGGATAGACTCCTGCAGGTTGGTCATTAGTGCCTTGTCAAAATGGAGATAACTCATAGGAAGGTATTAGTGTAATCTGGATTTACATTTAGGTTTATAGGGCAAAGGTAGTAATTAATTTAGTTACTCCAAAATTTTTGGAGTTTTTTCTTGTAAAAAAAAGTTTTTCGAAAAAAAATAAGTAACTTTGCGCTCATATTGCAAAAAAACTATGATAAAAAAGTATATATACTCGATTTTTGTCTTGCTTCTATGTGCCCTGCAGTCGCAGGCTGTCCTGAAGGAAGACAGCATATCAAGCAGCCTGAGCGTACTCCGGTCCGAATTGGAACAGTACCACAACGAGTATGGTGAGAAGCAGAAGTTGTCCAACAGGAGTGCCCAGTTAGTATTCAAGGAATTGATAGAGGCGGTTCAGGAGACGAACAAGAACGCCTTGATGCTTTATTCTCAAAAGGACGGCTACGTGTTTGACCTTGCATACGCTTGCCATGAGGCTATTGCAGAGTACAACAATTTCGAGAAGCACCTGGTGCCCTTCCGTTCTTTCGTTGACAAGAACAATAATGAGTTGGGACGTCTTGACAGCTTGATCAACCTGCTGAAGACGATGCCCGTCATAAATCTTTCGGAGAAGGCCAAGACAGACCGCAACGTTTGTCTGGCCCTTGCCGTCAATACTCGTCGTATGGTGATGGAGAACCGTGACCAGTTGAACGAGTACATTTTTTACTATGAAGGGACAGAGCGTCGTTTGAAGAACCTCAACGACTATGCCAACAAGAAGTACGAAGAGATACAGCGCAATATATTCAAGAATGGCGACGACAACTATGTGTCAATAATTCTGAAACTCCGCCATTATCTCTCCGAGACAAAGGATAATGTGTTGGCGAAGTATTCGACGCCTTCCGGAGTCCGTTCCCAGTGGAGCAGTCGGTTGGTGTTCGGTATATTTTTCATAATCTTCTGCTACGCCCTTGTGGCCATTGCGCTCAACCAGGTTCTTGTACGCTGGTTGGCCACCCGTCTTATTCGTAAGAAAGTCCTTGCCGGTGCCTGGGCAGACTGGTTCATGGAGAAGCGTACGGTGATAGTCATGGCCTCCACCTGTGTGACGTTTGCCATACTCGTGGGCATAGTAAAGGCGACGATGAGCGACCAGAACTTCCTTCAGATGGCCGCCAACCTGCTCATTCAGTATGCATGGCTTCTGAGTGTGGTCATCATCTCCCTTCTTCTTCGCACGAAGACGCAGTTGACGTTGCGTACATTCTTCGTGTACCTGCCTCTGCTCGTGAATGGTTTTATCGTCATCACGTTCCGCATCATCCTCATTCCGAATACGCTTGTAAACGTCATCTTCCCGCCCATCCTGTTGGCGTGTTGCCTGTGGCAGTGGTATGTATTGCACAAGCATAAGATGGCAATAGACCGTTACGACCGTACGTATGCGTACATCTCGCAGTTCTTCTTTGTATGTTCTCTTGTAAGTTCGCTGACGGGCTTTACGCTATTCTCGGTACAGATACTTATCTGGTGGATCATGCAGCTCACGGGAATTCTTACGATTACCTGTATGAAAGACTGGATACGTGGCTACAGCATTCAGAAGCGAATAGACGAAATGCCTATCACGAAGACGTGGTTCTACGACTTTATATATAAGGTGGGCCTGCCCGTTTGTGGAGTTCTGTCCGTTGTAATCAGCCTTTATTGGGCCGCTGACGTATTCAACCTCAGCTCCATGACCGCCCAGTTGTTCTCGGAGAAATTCATCAACACCGCTAACTTCAGTGCCAGCATCTTTGACGTGGCTTTGGTAGTTACACTATGGTTTGTGTTCAACTACATCAACCGTACTGCCAAGGCGTTTGTCAAGTTGTTCTACGAGCAGCATGACCCTTCCAATGCCGCCCAGAAGTTCATGATGGTAAAGAATGTCATGCAGGTGTTCATCTGGGGAATATGGTTCATCGTCTCGATGAATATCTTCAAAGTGTCCAACACGTGGCTGGTGGTTATCGGCGGCGGCTTGTCCACGGGTATCGGTTTTGCCTCCAAGGACATTCTGGAGAACATCTATTACGGTCTGTCGCTCATGATGGGACGTATCAAGATAGGCGACCTCATCATCTGCGACGGAGTGCGCGGTACGGTGTCGAGCATCTCCTACACCTCGACAATGATAGACACCGTTGACGGTTCTGTGATTGCGTTCCAGAACTCTCAGCTTTTTACGAAGAACTACAAGAACATGACGCGCAACCACGGTTACGAGATGCATTCCCTGGACGTCGGCGTTGCGTATGGGTCTAATATAAAAGAGGTGAAGCAGATTATCAAGGACGCCGTATGCAACCTTGAATGCATCAACAAGAAAAAGGGAGTCTCCGTGGTACTCCGCGAACTCGGTGACTCGGCGCTTCTGCTGAAAGTGGTTGTGTGGGTGAATGTGTTCACGCAGTTTGGTGACGACGGCCAGATACTGGAGGCCATCTACGATGCGCTCAATGAGCACAACATAGAGATTCCGTTCCCACAGACGGATGTCCATATGAGATAAGGACCGAAATAAAGAACAAGAAAGGATACAGGTATCAAAAAGATACCGGGAAAAGACAAATGAGACGGATTACATTGGCTGCAGCCCTGATGTGCAGTACACTTTCCTGGGGGCAGACCGTTGACAGCACCGTAGTCGCAACATTAAGAAAGGCAGGGGTGACATTCTCGCATGACAATAGCGTCGTGCCGATGAATGCAGCCACCGAGAAGTTCCATGACATGTTCTCCGCAATCAGGCAGGCAAAGTCGAGCGTGCATTTGGAATACTTCAATTTCCGCAACGACTCCATCGCCCGTGAGCTCTTTGAGTTGCTCTCCGAAAAAGCGGAGCAGGGCGTAGAGGTGCGAGCCCTGTATGACTCCTTCGGAAACAGCTCCAACAACCGCCCGCTGAGAAAACGGCATCTGCTTGCCCTGCGCAAGCGTGGGGTGGAGATCTACGAGGTTGACCCGATAAAGTTTCCGTGGTTTACCCACATGTTCAGCCGTGACCACCGCAAGATTGTCGTCATTGACGGACAGATAGCCTACGTCGGAGGCATGAACGTTGCAGACTACTATATTCATGGCAAACCCGAAATAGGCGCATGGCACGACATGCACTGCCGCCTGGAAGGTACGGAGGTGAACCAGCTTCAGACCATCTTCCTGCGGATGTGGAACAAGACGGCAAAGCAGAACGTCGGCGGAGCGAAATACTTCCGGGACGAAAGATGCAGCGGCGCGCAGGCCGCCGATACGTCCGCAGTGTCTGCCAAGACCATACAGTTTCAAGGGCTTAAGCCAGACACTACGGCAACGGCGTACCACAAGATGGTCGGCATCATCAACCGCGAGCCACACCGTACCAACCGTATAATGAGGCAGTTCTACGTGGCCGCCATAGACGGAGCGCAAGACAGCATAAAGATAATAAATCCGTATTTCACCCTCGTGCACCCTATAAAGCGCGCGTTGAAACGGGCACTCAAACGAGGCGTGAAAGTGGAGATCATGATATCGGAAAAATGCGACATCCCCATACAGCCGGACATCGCATTCCGAAACTTCCACATGCTGATGAAACGGGGCGCCGAAGCGTACATCTATCAAGGCGGATTCCACCATACGAAAGTAATAATGGTAGACGGACGCGTCTGCACCATTGGCAGCTGCAACCTTGATGCGCGCTCGCTCAGATGGGACTATGAATGCAATGCCGTCATTATAGACCGCAACACCACGGCAGAGCTCTCGCGTCTCTTTGAAATGGAGAAGACCCACTGCTTTCGCCTTACGCCGGAGGTATGGAAGAAATGGCCAAGCCGGAAGAGCAAGTTCGTAGGCTGGATATTCCAGGCAATGAACATATTCCTGTAGCCCCATAGCCTCGTCGTCCGGCATCCGCCGATGAACAACGTCACCGACCCCGAGAAACGTCACCGACCCCGAGAAACCTCAGAGAACATAAACCACTATAAGCGACATGCAAACCATAGACACACTTGAAGCATACTGGCACGACATCTGCAATATCCCTCGCCTTACGCAAGACGAGGAGCAGTCGCTCGCCATCAAGATTCAGCAGGGCGACGAACGTGCGCTCGACCGTCTTGTCACCGCCAACCTGCGTCTTGTCGTAAGCCTTGCACGCCAGTACTCAGGCGACGGCGTAGCAATGTCCGACCTCATCAGCGAGGGCAACATCGCACTCATCAATGCCGCCCGGAAATGGGACTGCGGGCGGTCGCCGGCATTTGCATCCTATGCCGTGCACGACGTACAGAAGGCTATGAACGACGCCCTTGCCACCCAAGGGGAGGCCATGACGATGCCCAAACGGGATGCTGATGCGGCGAAAGGCATCAGACATTTCTCTACCGATACCCCCGTGCATCCCGGTCAGACCAACACCCTTGGCGACCTCCTCCGTGCAGGCAAGCCAGACACGGACGACAGGGCGGAGCGGCAAGAGGTGTCCTATGCACTTACCGTGGCAATGAAATCGCTTAACGAGCGTGAACGCAAAGTCGTCGCAGCCTATTACGGCATCGGAGCAAAAGACACAATGACGATGGCAGAAATCGGGCTGGACATGAATCTCAAGCGTGAGCGTGTCAGACAAATACGCAAAACTGCCGAACGGAAAATGAGAAGAATTATGACCCGGCACAAAGGCAGATAAACCAAGTGGCGACAAAGTAACACCGACCAAATAACACTGACAAAATAACACCGACGAAATATGAACATTACATCACGCATACTATGCACCCTCCTTATTGCTGCCGCTACGTCAGCCGTAACCGCGCAACCGTCAATGCCGGGCGGCGGGCAACCGCCAATGGGCGGCGGACAACCACCGCAAGAAGGCCAGCGTCCGCCACGCGACGGGCAAGGTCCTGACAAGAAGACCCCCAAGGCTTCTAAAAAGGAGAAGAAGACTCTGGCAGACAGAACCCTGAAGAACGTCAACCAACTTTACGTCTACGGCATTGCCTATTCGCCCAAGGACTCAGTGGTACATCTCACGGACATACTCTTCATCAAGAATGCCAAAGTGGCAAAGAAAACCGGGTTCCTGGAGAACCGCGGCGACTACTCCAACCAGCTGAAGACCTACCTGGAGTCGCATGGAGCCCCCAACCGCACGTGCGTCCTCGTCTACAACGAGAAGTTGGGCAAACTGTCCAAGGACTACGACAAGGCGCAGGCCCGCTACACGAAAAAGAAGTTTGTGGTGAAGAATGTCAGCCAGACTGACTTCCGCTTCAATACAATAGAAGAATAGCATGTTCTCTTGAACAAAGAAACTTAACAACAATAATTAATGTACAGAACAAATACCTGCGGAGAACTCCGCATTGAAAACGTTGGCCAGACGGTGACGCTGGCCGGATGGGTGCAGGGTGTCCACAATCTGGGCGCACTGACCTTCGTTGACCTCCGCGACCGTTACGGCATCACTCAGTTGGCTTTCAACGAAGACAGCGACGAGACCCTCAAGCAGATGGCCGGAAAACTCGGACGCGAATACTGCATACAGGCAACAGGCACAGTGGCCGAGCGTTACTCCAAGAACAAGAAGCTTGCCACGGGCGACATAGAGGTTCTCGTGACCGAGCTCAACGTACTGTCCGAGAGTGCCACCCCGCCGTTCACCATAGAAGACGACACCGACGGCGGCGACGAGCTGCGCATGAAGTACCGCTACCTTGACTTGCGCCGTTCCTGCGTGCGCAAGAATCTGGAACTGCGCCACCGCATGACCATCCTCATCCGCAACTTCCTCGACTCACGACAGTTCATCGAGGTGGAGACACCTATCCTTATCGGTTCTACGCCCGAGGGCGCGCGCGACTTCGTAGTCCCCTCACGCATGAACCCGGGACAGTTCTACGCCCTGCCCCAGTCGCCGCAGACCCTCAAGCAGCTCCTCATGGTGTCAGGCTTCGACCGCTACTTCCAGATTGCCAAGTGCTTCCGTGACGAAGACCTCCGCGCCGACCGCCAGCCCGAGTTCACGCAGATAGACTGCGAGATGTCCTTCGTCGACCAGGACGACGTCATCGCCATCTTCGAGGACATGGCGCGCCACCTATTTAAAGAGGTACGCGGAGTGGAGCTTCCTGCCAAGCTGCGCCAGATGACCTGGCACGAAGCCATGCAGAAATACGGTTCCGACAAGCCCGACCTGCGTTTCGGCATGGAATTCGTCGAACTGATGGACGTTCTCAAGCTGGGCACGTTCCAGGTGTTCGACCAGGCAGAGTACATCGGCGGCATCTGTGCCGAAGGCTGTGCTTCCTACACCCGCAAGCAGCTTGACCAGCTCACCGACTTCGTCAAGTCGCAGCAGGTAGGAGCCAAGGGACTTGTATATATAAAGGTAAACGAAGACGGTTCCCTCAAGTCGAGCGTCGACAAGTTCTATACCCCCGAGCAGCTGCAAGCCGTTGCCGACAAGATGCAGGCCAAGAAGGGCGACCTCATCCTCATCCTCTCCGGCGACAATGCCAACAAGACCCGCGTTCAGCTCTGCTCCCTGCGTCTGGAGATGGGCAAGCGACTCGGCCTTATGGACAAGGACAAGTTCGAGTGCCTGTGGATCGTAGACTTCCCGCTCTTCGAATGGAGCGACGAGGAGCAGCGCCTCATGTCCACCCACCATCCCTTCACCATGCCCAACCCGGACGACATTCCACTTCTTGACACCGACCCTGCCAAGGTGCGCGCCAAGGCGTACGACTTCGTCTGCAACGGCATAGAAGTAGGCGGCGGCTCCCTGCGTATCCACGACGGCAAGCTGCAGGCAAAGATGTTCGAGGTGCTCGGGTTCACCCCGGAGAAAGCCATGGCGCAGTTCGGCTTCCTGATAAACGCATTCAAGTATGGTGCACCTCCCCACGCCGGTCTCGCCTTCGGTCTCGACCGTTTTGTCAGCATCATGGCAGGTCTCGACTCCATCCGCGACTGCATCGCCTTCCCTAAAAACAACAGCGGACGCGACGTGATGCTCGATGCACCGTCCGCAATCGACCAAAAACAGCTCGATGAACTGCAAATAGCACTTGCACCCGTAAAGAAGTAAAAAAGCAGAAAAACCACGGAAAAAGCCGCATTCTGATTGATTTTTGTCAATAGAATGCGGTTTTTTCGTGTTTTTCGAAAACTTTTTTGCCAAAACTCTTGCACGGTTCGGAAAAAGTCCGTACCTTTGCATCGCAATTAGAGAATTGCACTACACAACAAGTTTTAAAAACAAAACTTATGATAGTTCAAAAGGTTCTTTTGATACGACATTAAGTAAAACGTTAAGAACTTAAGTGAAGTTTATTTGATGCGGAAATAGCTCAGTTGGTAGAGCACAACCTTGCCAAGGTTGGGGTCGCG
>CAVCKM010000059.1:0-3596 GCA_963602765.1 Alistipes putredinis
TCGGCAATGGCACTCAAAAGGGAGCAATGGTCGAAGTCCTTCAAGCGTATCTCCATGTCATTTACAAACTTTGGAAGCAGCGAGGTTGCCCCCGACGAAGCCCAATAGTTTCTGATTCTCCTGTCATCCAGGGCATTGATGAGGCTGAATGGATTGAACACGTCCACCATGTTGTCGGCACTGAAGTGGTATCCGTCGTAGTTGGCCTTCAACTGATAGAGCGTTTCTTCCTCTGTCCATCCGTTAGATTTGAAAGTAAGGCTTATTGGACGAGAATATTTTAAGACTTCTTGCGATACCCCACCAATCCATACCATAATATCACGAACTCGCAAGTTAAAGGTACGACCCATGTATATTGCCATGACCCTACATAGTCAGCTATCAAACCTTGTATGACAGGAAATACTGCTCCGCCAAACACCCCCATCATGAAGATGCCGGAAGCCTTTGATGTATACTCCTTCAAACCGTCGACGGCCAAAGTAAAGATACAGCTCCACATCACGCTGTGGAACAAGCCTACCGCCGCCATCAACCATAAGTTTTCCGTTAGCATGGAGGTGGTCATGAGTGCAATGGCTATCACCGTCACCGTGAGGAGCATGGGACGAGGTGCCACGTTTTTTAATGAGGCAGACACCATCCTTCCCACCATGAATCCTCCCCAGTACAGTGTGGCGAGAAGGGCAGGAGAAAGGTCATGGCCAAGACTCGCCAGACTCATTGCATGGAGGTTCATATTGTTGCCTATTCCCACTTCTGTTCCTACGTAGAAGAAAATAGTGATGACCCCATATCTCAAATGGCGGAAAGACCAGATGCTCCGTTTCTTCTGCTGTGTGGCAGTTTTTGTCTCCCGCGTTCCTTCGATATCGGGCAAACTTGCCTTGGAAGTTCTCCATATGGTAAAGGCAACGACAATTATCATGACGAGGAAAGGTATGGAGAGTTGGTCAGCGGAGACACTGTCCATAGCCACTCCAGCAAACATCACCCACGTAACGAAGAAAGGTGCTATCGTAGTACCAAAACTATTCACGGCACAGGTGAAATTCATGCGTTGTACGGGTTGGGTGTTTGGCAGAGGATATGCAGCGATGTAAGGGTTGATAACTACTTGTAGCATGGCTGCCGAGGTGCCCATTAAGTATGCCCCGAAGAGAAAAATGAAATAGCCGAATGGTACGGAATCGTTTCCTATATGTACCCCCGTTCCATCCAGGTGTCCGGCACTGAGGGCTGAGAGGAGATAGAGGGTCAGTCCTGCCACCATCACATAGAGTGACCGGACGAGTGTCGCCTTGTAGCCTATCTTGTCGAGCATCTTGCCGGTGCGTGAACTATTGAGTAGATATCCAAGGAAGAAGGCAAAGGATAGTAGTGTTGCCAATGTGTTTTTGGCAGTAGTCACTTCTGAAAGGAAAGCTATCTGCAAAGGACCTTGGCACTGCCCATTGATAGTAGTAAGGAATCCAACGAAGAAGTATATAAATGTCAAGAGCAGGAATGGACCTGCCGCCTTGACGTTGTAGGCCGATTTCATAATGGGTTAGTATTTTTTTAAGTAGGTATTCAAAATTATTTATATATAAAGTAGGATTGTCATCATATTTATTGCACTCTCTTTTGCGCATCTGTTTCCCTTGTTTTCAGTCACAATGTTACATTGCTCCCTCAAACAATGAAAACATCTGCATCAAAATAGAGTACAATAAATATAAAAATAATTTTGAACACCTACTTATTCAAAATTATTTATGTAATGTGTAAAAAATAACTTGAGCAGTTTTTATATGATTGACAGCTTTTACCCAAATGGGCTTTACCTTTCCGCTTCGCGCCGGTGACCGTTGGTTCAGCCCGTACAGGTACAAAACCTGCTCAAGTTATTTTTTGAACATTACTTACTGACAAAAATGCATGTTGTACTCAAAAAAGACAAAAGCAGGTCATTGGGCCATGTAGTACACCCCGTAATACCTACCCGTAGCCAGTAGGTACTCCCGCTTCTTCACTTCGTAGGTGGTGAAAGCCTCCACGTACTTGTCGCGGCTCTGCTGGTAGAGGCTTTGGGCATCGAGGAGGTCGCTCATGGTGGCGGTGCCGGCTTCATAGTAGTCGGTGTTGAGACGCAGGTTCTCATCGCTCTGGCCGATGCTCTCCCGGGCTATCGCCACTTGGCGGTAGGCATCGTTGAGGTCGTTCCATGCCTTACGTATCTTCACCACGAGAAGCTGGCTCTTGTCGCGCTTCTCGTTCTCGGCATTCTCCACTTCCAGCTTCTGCCGCTTCATGTCGTGCGAGCCGCCCCACCAGCTGCTTATGGGGACGGAGACGGTGAACATGCCCACGAGTCGGTTCTGCGACTTGTCCATCACATCATTATATAGGTATCCACCGCCCACGGCAACGGTGGGGAGATTCTTGCCTACGGCGAGCTTGTACTGTAGTCGGCTTGCTTCTATCTGCTTGTCGAGGAGCTGGTATTCGCGGGTCTGGAGCAGCGAGACCTCTGCCGTGCGGTAGAGCTGTTGCGGGCTCTCTGGCATGGGGTAGGAGAGGGTGGAGTTGCCGTCTGAAATCATCCGGCTCTTTACCTCAACGACCTCCCCAGTGTGCCCCATTATCTGCGCCAACAAGTCCTTCACCGTAGAGACGGCGTTCTCCACTTGAATCCGCGAAGTCTTCACCTCGTTCTGGCGCAGCTGCACCTGCAGAAGGTCGTTGCGGTTGCGCACGCCTGCCTCCACGGCGTTCTGCGCATCCTGGCGCACATGGTCCAGTTGACGGTCTAGCAGGTCGAGGGTGCGGAGATTCTCCTTGAGTTGCACGAGTTGCCAGTAGTATTGCTCCGTGTTGAGTCTCACCTCGTTCTCCGACAGTCCGCGCTGCAGCCGGGCTGCATCTTCACCCACCTTGGCTAGCTTGTTGCCGTTGACAATCTGTCCTCCGGCAAAGACTGGCTGCATCGCTGTCACGCCTGCTACGAGTCCGTTCTTGGCGAGCGACATCGTCATTCCGCCCATGTCCATCTCAAGCATCCCCTTGTTGGCGATAAAGCCGCCGCCCGTGGCAGAGACTGTGGGGAAATACTTGGTGAAAGCCTCCTTGCGTTGTTCGGAGGACTTGGCAATCTCGTTGTCTGCATTGCGGAGCGTGAGATTGTTGCGCACCGCCTCGGCGATGCATTCCTCAAGAGAATATTGGTGACTCTCCTGTGAGGAGGTTGGCAAACTCATTGCCAGTCCTCCCAAAATCATTGTTGTTGCAAATATCTTTTTCATCGGTACTTTACATCTAAGAACATTTATTCCTTTTCCATTTCCAAATCCAAGGCGCGCTGTTTCTCCGTTCCCTCGAATACGAGGAGATACGTCACTGGCACTACGGTGAGAATGCAGAGCATAGAGATGAGCGTGCCGTAGCAGATGACCGTACCCATCGGCATCCACAGTCCGCTGCCGCCTAGAATCATCGGGATGACACCCATCGAGGCTGCGGCGGAGGTGAGGAAGATGGGTCGCATACGTCGGCTGGCGGAGTGCCAGATGGCATCGCGGACGTTCATGCGCTCCGTCTCCCGAAGTTCCTCG
>CAVCKM010000060.1:0-3832 GCA_963602765.1 Alistipes putredinis
CTGTATCCAGTGTAACAAGTGTTCATTCGTTTGTCCTCACGCTGCTATCCGTCCGTTCGTTCTCACCGACGAGGAGCTGGCTGGCTTCAACGGCACTACTCAGGAAATCAAGGCTCCTGCTGCCATGAAGGGCATGCACTTCGTTATCGAGCCTTCTCCACTGGACTGTCTCGGTTGCGGCAACTGTGTTGACGTCTGCCCAGGCAAGAAGGGTGAAAAGGCACTTGCTATGGTTCCTTACAACCCGGACAACGCTGACATGCAGGAACTCGCAAAGGGTTGGGACTACCTCGTTAAGAACGTTAAGTCTAAGCAGGATCTCGTAGACATCAAGCAGTCTCCAAAGAACTCTCAGTTTGCTACTCCTCTCTTCGAATTCTCGGGCGCTTGCTCTGGTTGCGGTGAGACTCCATACGTTAAGCTCATCTCTCAGCTCTTCGGTGACCGTGAGATCATCGCTAACGCTACCGGCTGTTCTTCTATCTACTCAGCATCTATTCCTTCTACCCCTTACACAACCAACGAGAAGGGTCAGGGTCCTGCATTCGACAACTCACTGTTCGAGGACTTCTGCGAATTCGGTCTCGGTATGGTAATCGGTAACAAGAAGATGAAGGAGCGCGTTGCTCTCCTCCTCCAGAAGGTTGTTGACGAGAAGATGGGTTCTGCAGAGTATCAGGCTGCAGCAGCAGAGTGGATTGAGAAGCGCGAGGACGCAGAGGAGACAAAGCGTCTGGCTGCTATCCTGAAGCCATGCATCGCAGAGGGTGCTGCCGCTGGTTGCCCAGTATGCACTGAGCTGAAGACTCTCGACCACTACCTCATCAAGCGTTCACAGTGGATCATCGGTGGTGACGGTGCTTCTTACGATATCGGTTACGGCGGTCTTGACCACGTACTCGCTTCTGGCGAGGACCTCAACATCTTCGTTATCGATACTGAGGTTTACTCTAACACTGGTGGTCAGGCTTCTAAGGCTACACCTCTCGGCGCTATCGCACAGTTCGCTGCTCAGGGTAAGCGTATCAAGAAGAAGGACCTCGGCATGATCGCTACTACCTATGGTTACGTTTACGTAGCACAGGTTGCTATGGGTGCTGACAACGCTCAGTGTCTGAAGGCATTCCGTGAGGCAGAGGCTTACCACGGACCATCACTCGTCATCGCTTACGCTCCATGTATCAACCACGGTCTGAAGATCAAGGGTGGTATGGGTCGTTCACAGGCTGAGGAAGCTCGTGCCGTTGAGTGCGGTTACTGGCACCTGTGGCGCTTCAACCCAGAGCTGGCTGAGCAGGGCAAGAACCCATTCACACTTGACTCTAAGGAGCCACAGTGGGATAAGTTCCAGGACTTCCTCATGGGTGAGGTACGTTACCTCTCAGTGAAGAAGGCTTACCCAGAGGAGGCTGACGAGCTCTTCGCAGAGGCACAGAAGATGGCTAAGCGTCGTTACCAGACATACGTACGCCAGACCAAGATGGATTGGACTGAAGAGTAATCATCGACTCTTTACGACATAAAATAATAATCCCCGCTGAACCGTAAAAGGTTTCAGCGGGGATTTTTTTCTTGTTTGTAGTATGTGGATTATGAGAGGAGTGGGGGAGAGGTCAATAGGTGTCTATTGAGTCCCACAACATGAATTGTTCTGCCACGTAGCCTATTTTGTTGCCGAACTTCAGCTTATACCAGAATCCGTTGTCCTTTTCAAGTACGTATCCAAGGCAAGGGAATACTTCCGGTAGTTCGCCTGGACGATAGGCGATGTAACCAATCTTTTTGCTCTTTTCGCTGGGGCGCATCCTGACGTTCACACGTGTCGTCACCGTCTCGTCGTTGACCACAAGGATGCCGTTGCCCTTGTCGGCACTGTATTCCTCTATGCGAGCGTCGCTCTTCCTGACCAGTCCGTAGTCCTGACAGAATACGAGATAACTGTCGCCGCAGTCGGCGAGATATCTGCTTTTGTGCCCCTGGCGGTCAATTACCACTTTCTCCGATTTCCTGTGAGTGTAACAGTCACTTTTGCTGTCCCAGTCAGGCGAGCAGATTTCCATATCTGCCGTAGGGCGGAAGTTTGTGCCGTGCCACGTCACGGTGTCTCCCTCAAGGATGCTGGCGAAAAGCATGCGCTCACCATAGTCATTGGTGATGTTGTAGAGGAGTCCGCGCTCAGGGTTAGTCTTTGTAAACGTGGCTTCCTTGAACAGCGAGTCGTCCAGACAGAACTCCGTCATGTCGTCCGCCGTTATCTTCAGAGTGAAGTCGTCCACCTGGCGGTTGGCCCATCGTGTGGCAGGAGTAAGCCAATACGGTATTTCGAACCTCTTTCCTACGCTATAGCTCATCATGTAGCTGTACGTGTGGTGCACTATGTTGCGTCCTTGTCTGAAGGGTGCTTCGAAACAGTAGGCGTAAGCATAGCCCATTACACTGTCCAGTTCGGCGTTATAGATGGCATTCTCGTAAGGGACAATCGAGTCGGGAGCTTCGCCGACTCCCTTCCATTCGCTCATGTCCAACGGCGTAAAGTCTGTCTTCACGTCGCCTTCTGCATGCGGATTGGCAATAAGGAAATTCCGGCGTGCCAGCTGTTGGTTGTTCATCACCACGGTGAAGTCCTTGATATACGGGTGCATGCCGTTGCGGTTGAGCGGTCCTCTCACGTTGTATGGCGGGTCAGCCTCGAATGCCATGGTGACGCTCTTGGGTGCCCCGTTGTTGACAAATTCATAATACACGTCCACCCTTGCCATGCTGTCTTTGCCGATTGTGATGGTAAGCACCTCCTTGGTCACGGATATATCCGTTTCCGCAGTAGGCACCAGGAAGTTGCCGCTGGTGAAGTACACACCGTCGTTGGCCCATGCGGAGCACAGTCCCACGGCGGTGAAAATAGATGCGATAAAAGTTTTCTTCATACTCATACTAACTTTCCCTCCACCTCCTGCATGTCCAACAACTTGTAGCCGTCGAACTGCATGATAAGTTTGTGCAACTGCGTGCCTTGTCGAAGTGCCTCAACTCTTGGTGCGGCAGCGTATCGGCGAATCTGGTCCTCGGCTTGCTTCCACTGCTCCTTGATGCGGGCCTCGTACACCTCCTTCTTCTCGCCTTTTTCCCGTTTCGGCACCAGCTTCAGCTCCAAGATGTAGCTGTGCTTGGTGGGATAATGGGTGAGGTCGGGTAGGAGGAAGAAGTCGCAATAGCCATGGTTCAGCTCCAGTTCGGGGGCAGTATAGTAGTAGCCGTTGAGGCTGAGGTATGCCATGAAGAATCCCTGCAGGTTGCGCTCTGCCTCAATGCTGTCGCGTACGGAGGAAATCTCGGCGTAGGCATCTGCCATATACTGCAAGGCTTCACGCCATTTGCCCTCGTAGGCCATGTCGTAAAAGTAGTTGGTAAGCCGGTTGGTATCCACTACGGCCTTGGCATCGATGAGTTCCATGAGATACTCGTAGTATTGTTTGCGAACGTTGTTGTTCGGGATGCCCAGCACGAGTTTTTCGCCACGAGTGCCCTTGATTGTGAGCATGCCGTAGTAGAACAACAGGCTCGGGAACACTAGCGGGTCGGTAATCTTGTTGGCCGGGAAAGACTCGTAGAACGTAGCCACGATTTCCCCCGTCTCGGCTATCGTGCGGATTACACCCTTGCGGTCACCGTCCAACTTGTCGAGCTGAAGGAGCTTCTTCATCTTGGCATAGTCGGTCTTTGTATTGGGGTCGACCAATATTTTGGGAGCCTCACCTCTACTAACATAGTTGCGTAAGTAGTAGAACACCATGTCGCAGTTGAAGACCTTGCTCTGCGTGTGCAGTGCATCTTC
>CAVCKM010000061.1:0-4455 GCA_963602765.1 Alistipes putredinis
AGGCTGAGCTTTATAGACACTGCAAAGCCTTTCTATTTCCTTCTTTGTGTGAAGGTTTTGGTCTGCCTCCTATTGAAGTGATGCACTTTGGTAAACCCGTATTTTTGTCAACTTTAACCTCGTTGCCAGAAGTCGGTGGAGATGTAGCATATTATTACACAGACCTTATACCGGAAAAAATGGCAGAAGTTACGCGAAAAGGGTGTGCTGACTATAATTGTGACATTGAAAAGAACTCGCAAAGAATAAAAGAGCGGGCTGCTTTCTTCGACTGGAATAAAACGGCTGATGCGTACATTCAACTCTATATTGACTCATTAAAGAAAGAGTAAAGTTATAAGTTTATGCTATTTGCACGCGACAAGAGCCAAATGTGCAACAATCTGTTGCAGTTTGCACATGTTTACGCCTGGGGACGGGAGCACGGACGCAAGACCATCGCCACCCGCTTCAGCTATAAATATAAGTTCTTCAAAATAAGCCATACGTCATTGGCCAGTTTTGGGTGGTATCTCTTTGCCAAATACATGTCGGCAATAGGACTGTTGCCCTCTGTCAGCTTCAAACGTGCAGAAGATGATGCTGCGGCACTGGAGCGGAAGATGCTTCGCCATAAGCACATCGTCGTCAACGGTTGGCACGTCAGATTCTATGACCTCTTCTTGAAATACCGCGATGAGATATGCGACCTCTTCACCATCGACGATGAGTATGCTGCCCCCGTAAGGGCGCAGATGCACACTTGTGAGGTAGGTTGCTGTGACGTAGTACGTCTTGGTGTACACATACGGCGCGGTGACTATGCCGTATGGAAAGGCGGAATTTTCTGCTACTCAGACGAACAATATTGCGACTTCATACGTGCCTTTGCCTCCCGTATGTTCCCCGACCGCAATGTACATGTGTACCTTTCAACCAACGACAACGCCGTACAAGCTCAAAAGTGGCAAGAGGCTGTAGCCTGTAGCAATGTCACCGTACATCTGCTGGGCGGCTCGCCTGCCAGCGACCTGTTCATGCTCTCCGAGTGCAACTACCTCGTCGGTCCGCCCAGTACATTCTCCCTCGTGGCCGCCATGTATCGTGACCTTCCGCTATGCCGCATGGACAAGGCAAAGGCGGAAACCCTCTGTTTGGAAGACTTCCGCCTGTTTGACTATTGGTTTCGCCGGATAGAATGATGCGGCGTGACTATTTGTTCTCTTGCTGTCTCCTCAACCACTCTTCTTTGGTACGCTTCCAGCGGTTGTGGCTCCAGAGCCAATACTGTGGGGCGCGGTTGATGGTTTCCTCCATCATGCGGTTGTAGCGTTCTGTCAAGGCAAACTCCTCCCACTCCTTTGGAGAAGTGGTGATGCGTTTGTACTCGGCAATGTAGTAGCCGCGTTTCACGCGAGTGATGTCGAGGTAATACACGTCCATGTCGAACTTCTTCATTATGCGCTCAGCTCCTGTAAACACAGGTGTGTCCGGGTGGTTGAGGAAGCGTGTCCAGTAGTGTATGTCGTTCCACCAAGGGGTCTGGTCAGCAAGAAAGCCCACTATGTAAGGTTTGCCTTCTTGGCGAAAACGCGCAAGATACCGTATCGACTCATTGGCTGGGACATTGACACTGCCCCAACGGTTGCGTTGTGCTTCCAACAGTCTGTTGAACACCTTGTTGTCCAAACGACGGTAGAACTGCACGCATTGACATTTATCGTGGTCTACCCAAAGCGGCATGCTGCTTGTCCATTCGAAATTGCCGTAATGACCAAGGAATATGGCGCAGGCACGTCCGTTTTCGTATGACTCCTTTATCAAGTCTATGCCGCGGAATTCCAAATGGCGTTTGATGTCAGTCTCGGACATGGAGAAGTATTTGAGGCTTTCCAGAAAGAGGTCGCAGAAATGGCGGTAGAAAGCTTTCTCCATTTTTATGATGTCGAGCTCAGAGAGGTCTGGGTATGCATCGCGCATGTTCTTGTGTACTACCTTGCGGCGGTATCCGACGACCTTGTATAGCAGGCATGCCAGTACGTCTGATATACTGTACAGTACCCACATAGGCAGACAGGACAAACCGTACCATATTGTATACAATACAGCGTAAGCTATACGTTGTTGGGTGCGGTGTTCATTCTCATTTTCCCACATATATATACTTCTATACTTCTTTGTTATTTTTTATTTTCGGTAAGCGGGAAATGTCACGGACATTCGTGATCCACTCCAGCGTTTACATAATGTGTCATAATCGGTCATCCCACTATGTCGCAACGTCTTCTGCAACCACGGACGGCACACTTTCTCTTCTTCAGGAAACCAGTTGCCGTAAAGCTCAAACTCACTGAAGTCTGCAAATGAGTGTTCGTTATAGTTGTCCCGAATGGCCCGCACCCACGACTTGCCAGTAAGTTTTTCCAATTCTGTATGCAGTTCGCCTAATTTCTCTGTTGAGAACAGCATCTTGTGGGCCACGTATGACAGCCAGGACAGTTTCATGTTTGGAAAGAACCGGTGTATGTTACGATAGTACGCATCATGCTTTTCGTAACTTTGATAGAATACGGTCTTGCCGTCGTCTGTCAGGAATACATGCGGGCGCACCAGTATATGGTCAGAGTCGATGCATAGGTAGTGCTTGCACGTACCCACGTTGCCGGAGAGTTTCAGCAGTTGCTGAAACAACCATCCGCTGCGGTCCGACGTTGTGCCATTGGGGTATTGCTCGATTAAGTTGACGGCTTTAGGAGTCAGTCCGTCGAGAACTGTAGTCTCGTCAACAAAAACCAGACTATTCGTCTTGCAGAAATCCTCTATCTCTGTCATCTTTGGGGCGACGAGATATATCTGCTTTATATGGTTGAGCACACACTTGCGCACCCCTTCAAGACATAGGGGAAGAGTCTCCAGATCTTTTGCAATCACGGGTATCACTACGTCAATGGGTTCTTCGGATGCCCGTAGTTCCTTGTATGGAAACCACGCACAGAGTCGGTAGTATATCTTTCTTGCTTGTGACATTTATTCTATGTTGTTATTTCTTTGCAGCCCACCACAGCGTGCGCATCCAACAGATTGTGTATGTGTACACATCGAGCCAGAATGTCTCGTGGATAAACTCATGGACTTTGGGCGGACAGAGCACGTCCGTCGGCAGTATGCAGAAGTTTACGAACAGCAACCAGAACAATACCCAGTCCAACCATATCCTTTTCGGCTGCAACCAGAACGCCAAGAGGTATCCTGTGATGGTGATGAGGTACGTGTGCGTTTCTGGACAGTCGCTGAAGAGTACTACATATCCCATCAGTACTGCCAAGCATTGCGTTCGGAAGCGTAAGTCGCCCCAGCGCTTGTAGCGTATGAAAAACAGTGCCGTCATGACCAAAAGTACCACGCTTTGCACAACCATGCTATTGGGATGCAGCAGCCATTTCAGTCCGCGGGCGTAGAGTATGCCGACATAGTCCACGGCGGCGTTGTGGGTGTTAAGTATCGTCGCCATGTCGCTGTACAGTCCCAGCGGGTTGTCGAAATTCGGGTTCAGCATGGGCAGTGCTAGCAGAATGGCTCCACTTGCCACTCCGATACTGATATTTCGCCAAGGCTTGGCGTACATCAGCAGCATGGCTATTTCGATGCCGCCGTATATCTTTGTTGCGGCAGACAGCATGATGAGTATCGCTGCCCAGTGCCCTTTGCCTCGCTCCATCAGGGAGAAGGCAAACAGGAAGAGGTAGCACACCACTATGTTGTACTGATAGCAGAAGACAGCCTGTAGGAGCAATGGTAGCAGAAACAGGAATATGCGGTGCTTGTACTCGTCAAACTGTTTTGGCAGTGTCTTTATTGCCAAGGCAAAGAGACTGTAGTTGCCCAGATTCCATACGAAAGGGCCGAGCCACCATGGCAGCAGCAACACTGGCGAGAACAGGACGCAGAATGCCGGGGGATAAAGGAAGTAGCGTCCGTGTTCTTCCACGAACGACATGGTGTACGGCGTCACGCCTTCCCAAAACAGGCGTGTGGCATCAGCATACACGATATAGTTGGCGTTACGTCCGCGCGCCACTTCCAATGCCGTAGCGACAATGGCTACAAGCATGCCGAGCCAGAAGACCCATTTGGGACTTCGCCAAAATGCCATGAATTTCTGTATCATTCTATTGCGTTTTGTTTATTTAATAGTCCTTGCTATATGGTACTTCCCATTATAGACAGGGTTAATGATTATTTTGGCGTTCCGGGAAAGCCTGCGGCATGTGTCGTCACGCCCGTGTCTTGGTGTGCGCAAAGTTACGACAATTCTGTGAGACGTGCAAATCCCACATGCCTTTTTATGCGACTTTACCATAATACATGGCAGGAAGCCGGAGTTATACAAAAATGTACCAAGTTATTTTTTTTATCATTACATATTTGTTTGGCTAATCGAAGAAAAAGCATTATCTTTGCCGTCGTAATAAAATG
>CAVCKM010000062.1:0-14215 GCA_963602765.1 Alistipes putredinis
CCCTGGGTACATCGGACATTCAACCACCGCCCTGTAAGGGCAAAAGTGCATAGACCAAATGCACCAGACTATAGACTTTTGCCCTTACAGGGCGCGTAGATATATGCAAACAAAACCCAGGGCGTTGCCCTGGGCTATGAAGTGGTTGGGCTTTCAGCCCGTACAAGTACAAAACTGTTCAAGTTATTTTTTACACATTACAAAGCGAACAAACAGATAAGTATGCAAGGAATGAAACAACAATTCTCAATCCTAACATCCGTCACGATGGCGATGCTAATGACGGCATGCTCCTACAGCGACATCACGCCCGAGGAACACGCCGACAGCAACGCCACCGCGACGGAACGCATACCTATTACTCTCAACGCACCATCCGTGCGCACGGAAACAACCGTCACTGGCACTCGCGCCGCTGCCGAAGGATACGTCAGCAACGAACTCGCAGTATGGTGCGTACCCGTAGGAAAACTCGGTGAGACGACCGAAGATGTCATTGACATGACTACGGCAGACATACCACTGAAGAACGTCACAGCAACATTCTCCACCGACCAAGCATCCAATGCCCTCACATGGGGAACATCGGACGATACATACTACCCTGCAACCGATGCAAGGTACACATTCTATGCTTACCAACCAACGACAGACAATTACGTTCTATCCGCCTACGGAGATATAGAAATCCCGTTCACTCTGGACGGCAAGAACAACATCCTCTGGAGTAAGAGCGAAACTCCAACAACAGACGCCGCATACGCATACAGTGCGGCATACTGGCAACGAAACCACAACGCCGCAGCACCAAGGCTGCAGACGTTCCAACATATAATGGCAGCAGTCACGATAAAGGTGACAACGCCCGATGGCAGCCGAATAGCAGGCGTCTGCCTCGAGGATATGCCTGACAAGGCAACGATGAACCTTATTAAAGGCACTATAGAGGCGGACAACGACGCAACGACAAAGCTATATGAGGCAGGTGCCAATGACCTCTTCCCGACATCGGCACTAAGCAACGAGGCTGAGTACACGTTCTACGTGCTCCCACAGGAAAGCAAGTCCCTGACCGTAAGAATAGAATATTACCCGGAAGGACAGGAAAACCACGCATCACCCACCTATACCACCAATGCCATACTCCTGGAGGCTGGCAAGGAATACACCATCACGATAAACATAGACGAGTAGAGGACTACCCACACTTACCTTACTACAAACACATCCAATGAGTATAAGACTGAATAGAACAATAATGGCTCTCGCCGCACCGCTACTGATCTCTACGGCGGCGAAGGCGCAGAAGATGGCACTCAACACCGACCTGGTGATGGACGCCATGACGCTGCCAAACCTCGGCATGGAGATAACGTGCGGAGAGAAGAGCACGTTCGGCCTGAACCTCATCGGAGGCTATAAACCGTGGTGGAGCGACGGAGGTAGCGCCTTCGCACTGCAACCGGAGTACAGGTGGTACTTCCTCTCGCGCCCGATGGACCGTTGGTTCGTCGGTGCGGGAGGTATCTTGGGATACTACGACCTCACCATCAGCTCGAAGGTCTACAACGGCCTCACATACGGCGCCGGCCTCACCTTCGGCTACGTATGGAAGGTAAGCAGCCGACTGAACATCGACTTCCACGGCGGAGTAGGACTCATAGCCTACAACCGCAAGGAGTACTACACCACAGACAACTACGACGAGGACTACATCAAGGACGGTGAGGTAAAGACAAACGCCACAGGAACATACCTCCTACCCACCCGAATAGGCATCAGCATCTCGTACATCATAAAGTAGCATTTCCTCCCACGCAACAGTCAATGGACTTTTGCCCTTACAGGGCGCGTGGACACATCCGAATACAAACCCAGGGCGTTGCCCTGGGCTATGGAGAGGAGGGCTTTCAGCCCAGCAAATCATCACCAGCGTGACGGGCTATCAGCCCAACAAACCAACACCAATGGTCGGCTATCAGCCCAGCAAACCAACACTAACGTGATGGGCTATCAGCCCGATAAACATAATATGTTTCCGCTCTGGTCCGACACCACCGACCGCCCTGATGTCCCCCGGGCTGAAAGCCCACCACTACATAGCCCAGGGCAACGCCCTGGGTACCCCGGTACACCAACCACCGCCCTGTAAGGGCAAAAGTACATAAACCCAACGCAACGCCCCTGTTGCCGCCCCGGGCTGAACCCCATGCAACGCCCATGTTGCCGCCCTCGGGCTGAAACCAATGACATGCCCTGATGTCCCCCGGGCTGAAAGCCCACAACTACATAGCCCAGGGCAACGCCCTGGGTACCCCGGTACACCAACCACCGCCCTGTAAGGGCAAAAGTACATAAACCCAACGCAACGCCCCTGTTGCCGCCCCGGGCTGAAAGCCCACCACTACATAGCCCAGGGCAACGCCCTGGGTACACCAGACCACCAACCACCGCCCTGTAAGGGCAAAAGTACATAAACCCTCATCGACACCCGCATGATATGCCACAGTCACTCAGCAAGATTTACATACACCTCATATTCCATATAAAGACTACAAGCCCAGAAGTGACTGATGATGACCTCCCACGTCTGCATGGATACATAGGTCAACTGATAAACGCCACTGGTTGCATCAATGTATGGGTAGGTGGAACGGGCAACCATGTACACACCCTGTTCCTTCTCTCGCGCGAGAGAACCATATCTATGGTGTCGGAGGAAATAAAAAGAAACAGCAGCCGTTGGATAAAGCAGCTGGAACCGTCCCGATACAGGCATTTTGAATGGCAGGGAGGATATGCCGCATATTCCGTCAGCCAATCGGTTGTCGACAAGACATTGGATTACATCAAGAATCAGAAGGAGCACCATAAGAAAGTTTCATTTGAAGACGAGTACAAAAGTTTTTTGAACATATACAACATTAAATACGACGAACGCTACGTCTTTCACGACTGAACGCATGGTTTATGGACTTTTGCCCTTACAGGGCGCGTGGACAATCACGCACTAAACCCAGGGCGTTGCCCTGGGCTATGGAGGGGAGGGCTTTCAGCCCAACAAGCCATCACCAGCGTGACGGGCTATCAGCCCAACAAGCCATCACCAGCGTGACGGGCTATCAGCCCGACAAACATAAATATTGCCGCCCCGGGCTGAAAGCCCACAACTACATAGCCCAGGGCAACGCCCTGGGTACATCGGTACACCAACCACCGCCCTGTAAGGGCAAAAGTACATAAACCCACGCAACAGTCAGGGCATATACTTTAATAAGTGATATACAACATAGGTACATCAAACTGGATAGACTATTTTGAAACACTCTAAGAACATATTCTGCATCGTCGGCACTGCGCTCTCCATCGTGGTGCTGGCGATGTTGTCGTTTATACCGGCGGACATACTGGCGCAGGATGAGACGGCTGCACCGGAACCATCCACTGCCTCGGCCGGCGACTTCCAGCGCGTCCGCTTTACCGTGGGACAGAGCGTGCAGGGGAAGGTGAACTACAGCACGGTGCAGTATGCCGTCTTTAAGTCCTACCGACTGGCACAAAACGCCAAGGCGGAACTGAAAACCGCCATCACGGCAGACGAACAGGCCATCTCGGGTGCTGCCGACGCCCTCGAGACCACTATGCGCAAGATGAAGACGACGTGGAAGACATCCACGCCGAACGGCATCTTCTCCTTCACCGCAATGCCCGGCATGGGCGTCGTCGTCATGGTGGACAACGTGGAGGTGGAGGCATACCAGATCACCGCAGGAAAGACGGAGTACTCCGAAACGGTGACGATGAAGCGTATGCTCAGCGGCGTGACCAAGATAGGACAGTACCAGAACAAACAGCCGACCATGAAGAAGGTGCCGGGTATGGACAACGGCTTCGAGGTGAGCTTCAACGTCAACCTCGCACTGCCTAAGGGATTCACCACGGACTACTCAAGACTCATCATACAACCCATGGCCATCGACTGCCAGACGGAGGACACCATAGACTTCATCACACCCATCGTCTTCGAGGCGGACGACTACCACCGACTGCAGCACCGACGCATGGACTTCGACTATACGAAGAACGACCCCCTCGCCGTGGGATACACCAACGCCGTCGTTCTCGGTACCGACCGGGAGTTCGCATACGACACCACTGTCGTCTACCGCAAACCGGACAAGGACAAGATATACAAGGGAGCGTACACCTGCGTGCTGGAGGACTACAACCACGTCATCTGGCAGGCAGGAGAGGGCACCGGGTCGTGCCTCGCCTTCAGACCGTTCAAGTTCCTCAACTTCGCCGTGGCGGCAGCACAACTGCCGCTCAGCAGCGAGTTCCAGCAGACACCGGACGAGAACTTCCAGACCATACCGCGTAACCTGAAACTCAAGTTCGAGGTCGGAAAGGACGTGCTCAGCGACGACTCGTTGAACCAGGTGGAGCTGGACAAACTCGTCAAGGAACTGAAGTCGTACGGCGAGAGACTGATGCAGGTGAAGATCAGCGGTTCGGCATCGCCGGAGGGCTCGCTGCAGAAGAACCAGCAACTGGCGGAGCGACGCGCCACGGCGGCACTGAGTCTCATACGCCGCTTCCTGCCGCGCGACACACACGTGGGCACCGAACCAGCGAAGGTGTACACATGGCAGGACGTGCTCACCGCTGTCGAGGCGGAGGGCGACTCGACACGCACCGCCATGGTGAGCAACATCATAAAGGGCAACGACGAGGCCAACGTCTACGCACAGATAAAGCAACTGCCGTTCTACGAGTCCACCATAGTCCCCATACTGGAGAACCAGCGTATCATGAAGTGCTCATACATCTATGAGACGCAGCACATCATGGACCCCGAGGAGGCACGCGCTGCATACTACGAGAACAAACAGAAGTTGCTCAAGGGGGAGAAGGACTTCTCCGACGGTGACTACTTCAACCTCTTCGCCACCGTGACGGACAGCCTCGAACTGGACACCATCACCATGCTGGCCTACCAGCACACCATAAAGCAACCCGGCTTCGTCAACCTGAAGTTCTCTTCTTACGCCGCCAACCGCATGGCGCTGCTCAACATACGCCGGGGAACGCCAGACCCGAGTGTGCTGGCACCGTTCATCGACTACAGTTACAAGAAGATAAACCTGCGACGACGTATCGACGACTACAACTCGCGCATCATAAACCGCAGTGAGCTGCTCGTTAACCAGGCCATCACATACTTCCAGCAGCAGAAGCTGGACACGGCGGCGTATATCCTCGACTGGATGCCGCGCAACGAGACGACGTACAAGCTGAGGCAGTTCGTCACGTTCTCGCAGAGTTACATACCGTACGTACAGGGCACGTTGGACCCGGCAAAGAGACAGCAGGTGGAGGAGGCGGAACGCTTCGTCTATGATGTGAACCCCGACAACCGCGCCATCATATATACGGAACTGCACAACCACCTCGGTGTCAGCAGGGAAGTCTGCGAGGGACTGCTCGACAAGATGCCGGACAGCAGTGCCAAGAAGTGGTACCTCAAGGGCATACTGGCATCGGAGGACGCTGGGAAGAAGTCGTCATTCGACGACGACCCCTTCGGCGACACTCCTATGGGCGGTGGCGGAGGCAGCAAGGCGACGCCTGACTTCCTCGCATACTTCCAGCACAGCTTCGACCTGGAACCCAAATACCGTCGTATGTATGCCAACGAGGGCAACGTCAGCGACGACGTACGAGAGCTGCACCCGTACAAGGTGACGGACATAGCAAAGTACCGCAAGCACTTCGAGACGCTTGTCAAGGCAAAGAACGATGACAACTCTAACGACAACCCTACTACTACGCCAGATGAATAACCGTTGGCATTACATATTACTCACCACGCTGTTGGCCACTGCCGCCAGCGCAAGGGCTAACGCCAATATGGATGCTGCCCTTGCCGCGGACGCCATGACGGCTGCTGATGCCGCCCTTGCCGCCGACACGACAGCGACGGACACCGTGGCGAAGACGCGCGTCAACCGTGCGCAGGGGTTCAACGCCCTGAAATATATCATGGAGCGACGCTTCCGCAACCACGACGACACGTTCACGAAGAAATGGCACGACCACCTCTTCCTCGAACTCGGCATGGGGATGGCGCAGGACGTGGGCGAGGTGGACGGACGCGGGCTGACACCGCTCGTCGGGGTGCACTTCGCAGTGGGTAAGCAGTTCTCGAAGACACAGACGTTCAGACTCACGGTGGGTACGGAGTTCGGATCACGTGAGGTGCGCGCCACGAACTTCACACGACTGGGATTCAAACTGGACTGGATGTACAGCCTGTCGAACTACCTCGACGGCTATAACCCGGCACGCACGCTGGACCTGAACACCATAGTGGGTGTGGGTTACCGCACGCTGCTGTCGGACTCGCCGGAGATGACGAAGGGACGCAGTGGCGCGGAGGCGCACATCGGACTGCAGTTCAAGTTCTTCACAGGACCGCAGGGTTACCTCATCGCAGAACCCTACATCGGGGCGGGGTCGACAAACATTGCACGTAAGTTCGACACGTTCTACGGCGTAAACCTCGGCTTCATGTACTTCATACACAACAACCTCTCGCCCGAGCAGCGAGTGCAGTATATGAAGGAACGTCCCGCAGGACTGGAGGACTACAAGGCGTGCACATGGCAGACGCCGTGGTTCTTCGAGGCGGCATACGGACTGGCTCTGCCCACGGAGAAGCCGGAGGCTCTCGAGTCGGGACAGGCGATGGGAAACACGGCGCACTTCGCCGTGGGACGATGGCTGTCGCCGGCTCTGGGACTGCGACTGGGACTGGACAACACCACCAAGGCGTGGGCTAAGGGCAGGACGAACACCTTCGTCGGGGGTGGACAGAACGCAGCGCAGAGTTTCGAGAACCTGCTCTACGGCAACAACCTTGACCTCAGACTGGAGGCGCTCATCAATCCGCTCGGTTTTGCGAAGAACTACAACTGGCACCGCTCATGGGGCTTCAACCTCATCGTAGGTGGCGGCGTCGGGTGGCTGACAAAGAACCAGGACCCGGTGAGGCTGCACGTCAACAGCACCTTCTATGGTGGGGGACTGCAGGCGTGGGTGAAGCTGTGCGACGGGGTGAGGTTCTTCGTCGAACCAAGATATACGTCGTACCACTACCGCATACCTTATAATAACGTGTACTGGGCGAAGCGGTTCAACGACAACCTCTTCAACGTCAACGTGGGTCTGCAGGCGATGATAATAGAGAAGATGTTCCGAAAGACGGAGCCTGCCGTGGAGGACGAGGTACGCTCGTCGTTCCTGAAGGGCTTCACGTTCGGCGCAGGGGCAGGCACGAGTCTGATGCACAAGGCGGTGGCTAACGTGGCGGACGGCATGAGGTACAACTTCAACGGCTTCGTCGAGTACCGCTTCCGCAACAGCGTACACGGCGCACGACTGCAGTTCGAGTATGCCTCGCTGAACTCGATAAGTCTCGGAGAGATGGACATATATGACAAGTTCGGCGAGAAGATGGAGGTGTACGACCAGGACGGCAACCTACTGACGCACAGCCCTGCCATGTACAAGAACCAGTACAGCATCGGGTTGGCATCAGTGAGCTATCTGCTGGACCTCTCCGCCGCCTTCGCAGGACGCAGCGCCGCAGCAACACAGCGCATCCACGTGGATGCCTTCGCAGGACCGATGATGATGATACCGGTGACGAACAAGTCGTCGCTGGCTTCTACATGCACGCTGTACGGCGGTCAGACGGGCGAAAGGGTAGGGGAACCGACAAAGCCCAAGAGCACCTTCGGCATCAACGCCGGTGTGAAGATCGCTGTCGGTGTGACGAAGCATATCGCCGTGACGGTAACGCCGCAGCTGTATTGGTTCAGCAGTGACCCCACATTCGAGGGCATCACGCTACGCGACTACAACGACAGGTTCTTCGAGACGATAACCCTCGGTGTGCAGTACAAAATGTAAATAATTAAAGACAACTCGTATATTTATTAAAGACAACTCTGATTCGGGGGGAATAAAGACAACTTTGACAACTTGGGACCGCTCGGCTTTGCCGCTTGCCTAAGCAAGAACTTTTTAAGTTACTCTAAGCGGCGCTAAACACCGCGCCGAGTCGCTTACCTGGAAGAGTTTCAGATGTCGTAAGATTATGTGGTTTTAGATTCTCAAGCAACAATGCTTCGGCGCGGTGTTTAGCGCCGCTTAGAGTAACTTAAAAAGTTGTCTCAAGTTGTCCGTGTTGTCTTTAATAAATACACGAGTAGTCTTTTATAAATACACAAGTTGTTTTTTACATATATATGATGAAAGCTAAATACATAATCCTCCTCGGTGCCGCAGCGGTAGCTACGGTATCTACGACGGCGAAGAAGGGTGGCGGCGGCGACGAGACGAACGAGTCGGTGGCTGCCGCCATGGCGCTGTCGGAACTGATAAAGACGCATCCGAAGGTGGAGTCCGACAGACTCGTCGAGGAGATATGCAACGAATATAAGAAGAGCGCGGAGGTGTGCCGAAGCGCAGCAGAGTCGTACTGGTACAACTGGCAGGACACGGCGAGCGTGGCGAAGTACGTCAAAAGAGCACTGACCATCAACCCCAACCACCTCGGCACACACATCCTCTGCGGCGACATGTACGCCTACCAGAAGGACACGACGAAGGCCGTCGCAGCTTACGAGAAGGCCATCAGCGGAGAACCCGCAAACCGACGGGGCTACGAGGCGGTGGCGAAGATGATGCGCATGAACCATCCCGCGGAGGCGGAGAAGGTCTACGACCGCGCTGCACAGGCGGTGGAGGGATACCCCGTCAACCTCGAGAAGGCCCGTATGTACGAAATCCTCATCCCGCTGGCGCAGAACTACAAGATAACGAGCATCACGGCGGGCGAGGGGATGTCGAAGATCCTGCCGCTCTACGAGGAGGCACTGAAGGCGGAGCACGACTCCGTCACGGCGTCGGACTACAACAATATAGCGGCGTGGTACTACGCTCTGGGTACTACGTCGAGGAATATCGGCAACTTCAAACGCGGCGTAGAGATAGCAAAGGAGGGAATAGAGCGTTACCCGGACTATCTGCTCACTTACCACAGTGCGCTGAACAATGCGTTCTGGGGAAGGGAGTATGAGTTCGGCGCCAAGTGCGGCGAACATCTCATGGAGAGTAACGACTCGACGGTAAACCGTCTGACGTACCGTCTGCTCGCCGGCTGTTACTTCGGCAGAAACCAACTGACGAAGGCGATAGACGGTTTCAAGAAACTCCTCTCGCGAGACGATGCCACGGAGGAGGACCGCAGTTACGCGGTGGGAAAGATAGCGGAGGCGTACAAGAACCTCGGTGACTACGACAAGGCGGACAATGCCTACGCGGAGTATATCGCGCAGCGTAAGGCGGACGGAAAGCTGTCGTTCTACGATATGTGGCAGTACGGCGAGATGTACCGCGAGAAGGCGGACGAGCTGAACGGACTGGAGAAGATAGAGGCGCTGAACAAGGCCTGCGACATATACAACGAGGCGGCGGAGCTGGACCTCTCACAGGCGTATATGGCGCAGTACAGACGCTACGCCGTATATACGGACGAGCTGATGGACCCGGGATATAAGAAGGGTCTCGCCGTAGACCCGGCAAAGAAGGTGGCGAGTCTGCTCGAGGCTGAGGGAGTCGACAATCTCTCGGCGCAGAAGAAGGGCCTCCTGGAGGGTGTCTACAACTTCCTCGGCGTCTACTACTTCAAGGTGAACGAGAACAGAACCCTCTGCCGCCAATACTTCGAAAAACTGCATAACGTCAATCCAAATAACGAAACAGCCATCACCGTCCTGACGAAAATCTTCAAAATGAGTCTGTAGGAGAGGACGCTAATTTTTTTAGGACTTTAATTGCCATTAATTGGCCATTAATTTATTCATTAATAATAAGTCCATCCGGACGGAAAAAATATTAATGGATAAAATTAATGGACAATTAACGGCAATTAAAGTCTTAAAAGCGTCTTAGGCAATCAAAGTCTTAAAAGCGTCTTAGGCAATCAAAGTCTTAAAAGCATCCCAGGCAATTAACGTCCGCGCCGCCAGCCCAGCACGATACATGCTATTAGCGTGACAGCGAGGAGGGCCAGGGCGACGTAGGCGACGGTCTCGGTCGTCGTGATGCTCTGCGGCTTAAACGTCAGCACCACTTTGTGGGCACCCGGCGTCACGTTGACGGCACGCAGGACGTAGTTGGCGCGACCCACCTCCACGGACTTGCCGTCCACGGTGGCGGTCCAACCGGGGTAGTACACCTCGGAGAATACTACGACACCACCGGCAGCGGACTGCACGTCATAGTGTATCTCGTTCGGCTCGTATGCCGTGACGGTGACCTTGGCGTCGGCACCCTGTGGCTTACTCTCACCCACGACAGACAGGAACTGCTTGTCCACGACGGCGGTAAGGTGGAGGTTCTCCTTGCCCAGAGCGTCAAGTTCCTGGTTGGCGTTGTCCACATACTTCACGTTGCTGACATACCAGCCGGCACCCATGGCGTACGGGTTCTGCACGGGCATGCTCTGGCCGCCCTGGAGAGGCAGGATGAGGTATTTGGCATTGAGCATGTCGATGACAGGCATGATACTGTCGCCGTTCACCTGCGTCATGTCACCGCCGGCAGCGGCGATGGCGTTGAACGCCTTGGACATCTCGGGCGAGATGTGCGCCTCGATGAGTTCCTGGTAACGGCGCAGCTTGGCGGCGTGGTAACCGCCCAGAGATTTATGGAAATAACTCGTCTCGTTCTCGTTGAACGTGTTGCTGGCAAGGTTCAGCACACGGTAGTCAAGGGACTTGTCCTTCAGTATCTCACGGTCGGCAGCAGTAGGCTCTATCGGTTGCGTGCGGACGCTGGCGTTGACGAACATGCCGTCGTTGAGGTAACGCTTGTTTACCGACCACATGTCGACGAGGCACACCACGGTGACGATGGCCACCGCCAGTTCCGCCTTCAGCTTACCCATGCGGTACACCACCACGGCGGCAGAGCAGAGGAGGATGATGATGACGGTGCGCCAGCAGTCGCTGACGAACGTGGCGACGCGGATCTGCTCCATGTTGTTGAGCAGTGGGGCAAGCTGGTCCTGAGGTATCTGACTGAGCATGCGCAGCTCCGCCTGACTGACGAACGAGTCGAAGAACGTACGCGGCATCAGGGCGAAGAGGGCGGCGATGCCTGCCGTCAGGGCGATGCTGACGTAAAGCCAGTTCACCGTCTTGCCGCCCACGTGCCCCACGACGCACTGCGGGTCGTCAATGAGACGCTTCAGTGCCAGCATGGCGAGAAGGGGTATGGTGAACTCGGCGATCACGAGGATGGAGGCCACGGTGCGGAACTTGGCGTAGAGTGGCACATAGTCGATGAACAGGTCGGTGAGCCACATCATGTTGTGACCCCACGAGAGCATGATACTCAGTATGGTGGCTGCCAACAGCGACCACTTCACGGAACCTTTCACGATGAAGAGTCCGAGGATGAAGAGCGTCAGTACGAAGGCACCGACGTACACCGGACCGCTCGTGCCAGGCTGTTCGCCCCAGTACTGTCCCAGTTGGCTGTATATCGGCATATACTCGGGGTTGCCCTTCTCCTGCGCGGCGTCACACTCGCTGATGGGTGTCATGCTGCTGCCGCCCTTGGTGTTGGGCACGAGGAGCGTCCACGTCTCGTCGATGCCGTAGCTCCACTGGGTGATATAGTCGCGCTCTAGTCCGCTGGAGGTCTGGTTGGCGGTGTTCTTCTTGACGAGTTCGCTCTTGCCGCGCATCGTCTCCTTCTGGTACTCCCATGTATGGTACAGGTTGGAGACGTTGACAGCCAGACCAAGGAGACCGCCAACGAGGCATACGCCCGTTGCCTTCAGGAAGTGCGCCAACTGTCGCTTGAGGATGGCGTCGACGAGGTAGCCGATGACGAGGAAGAGGATGATGAAGGCGTAGTAGTAGGTCATCTGCACGTGGTTGGCGTTGATCTCGAACGCCGTGAAGATGCCCGTCACGGCAAGGGCAGGAAGGTACTTCTTCTTGCTGTAGGCAAGGAAGATGCCTGCGAACATCGGCGGCAGGTAGGCAAGAGCCATCACCTTCCAGATATGTCCGGCAGCGATGATGATGAAGAAGTAGCTGCTGAACGCCCATACCACGGCACCCAGCGACGCCAGGTACCAACGGAAGTCGAAGGCACGCAGCAGGATATAGAAGCCAAGGAGGTAGGCGAAGACGTACCATACGTTCTCCGGCAACCACAGGTGGTAGGCGTTGACAACCTGGTTGAGGCTGTTGGCGCTGTCGTAGGACGGCGCGGACTGGTATGTCGGCATGCCGCAGAAGGCACTGCCGGTCCAGCGGCTGCGCTCGCCGGTCTTCTGGTAGTACTCCGCCGCGTCCTGACCCAGTCCGCGACCGGCGGCGGAGTCATGGCGGTAAAGGATACGACCCTCTATGTCTGCAGGGTAGAAATAAGCAAAAGAGATGACTGCAAAGAGCAGCACGATGATAACATCGGGAATAAATCGTTTTAGTGTCGTCACGTCGTAATGTGTATTGTTGTGATACTGTGTAATGTTGTGATACAATTCGGATGCAAAATTACTAAAAAAACAACGAAATGAAACGTATTTGCACTCAAAAACGCATCACTCTACGAAAATCGTTAATATATAAATAAGGTGTAACGCTGCTACTTGTGTCGTGAAATCTTGTTTGGCGCACACAATATTGATAATAGTCAAGTTTTTTGTGCACATATGTATAATTTATGAGAAAAAAGGTGGCGCATATAAAAAGTTTCATCTAACTTTGCACAAGAATTCAAAAAGGTGCGACGAAGGAGATTCTTAGTCACATTCAGAAATAGATATTGAGAAGATAGGAAATAGATAAAGATAGAGAGAGATCTCTGCAAAGATAGAACAAAAAACAAATACTTATTTATTATTACAAAACAATGAAAAAGATTGCAATGTTTGTTGCAGCAGCTGCAATGGCAGTGTCTGCAAACGCACAGAAGACAACAATCACTGCTCACGAGGCAATGGACAACATCTACGTAGGTGTTAACGCTGGTGCAGCTACCGATGTTAAGGGCTACAAGGCTTTTGAGAAGTTCTCTCCAACTTTCGGTATCCGCGTAGGTAAGAACTTCACTACTGTATTCGGTCTCGTACTCGACGCACAGGCTTACTTCAACACAGACAAGGACATCAACCACGTTTTGGTTAACTCTTTCGACGTTGACCTCCTCGGTTCTGCTAACCTGATGAACGCTTTCTGCGGTTACAAGGGTGAGCCACGCTTCTTCGAGGTTTCTGTACTCGGTGGTTTCGGTTACACTCATTCAAATGGTGTACAGATTTCGAACGGTATGAACTCTCGCGTTGGTGTTAACTTCGCATTCAACCTCGGCCAGGAGAAGGCATGGCAGGTATATGTTGAGCCTACTCTGACTTGGCAGCTCGTTAGCAACGGCAAGAATCCTTACTATCAGGATCCAATCCGTATGAAGTACAACGTAAGATGTGCAACATTCGGTCTGAAGGCTGGTGTTAACTACAAGTTCAAGACTTCTAACGGTACTCACAACTTCGCTATCGAGCAGCTCCGCGACCAGGCTGAGATCGACGCTCTGAACGCACAGATCAACGGTCTCCGTGGTGAGAACGACGGTCTGAAGAGCCAGAACTCTGCTAAGGACGCTAAGATCGCTGAACTCCAGAAGGCTCTGACCGACTGCCAGAATAAGCCAGCTCCGGTTGTTGACGCTAAGGTTGCTAACCTCCAGCCTTCTGTAGTATTCTCACAGGGCAAGTCTAAGGTTGAGAACAGCCAGCTCGCTAACATCGAGATGATCGCTAAGTACATGAAGTCTAACAAGGACGCTAAGGTTAAGATCTCCGGCTACGCTTCACCAGAAGGCTCTAAGGAAATCAACCAGAAGCTCTCTGAGCAGCGCGCTAACAACGTGAAGAACATCCTCGTTAAGAAGTACAAGATCGCTGCTGACCGCATCGAAACTGAGGGTCTCGGCGCTACTGACAAGCTCTTCGACCAGGTTGAGTTCAACCGCGTAGCTCTCTTCAACGACACTACTAAGTAATCTCCTCTCGTAACAAGGAATTATACTAAATAGTATCAAAACTCGAATCCCCAAGGAACAGGAATGC
>CAVCKM010000063.1:0-4028 GCA_963602765.1 Alistipes putredinis
GAATACAGGACTGACCACAATCCTAATCAAGACGCAATAAAAGTAACATTTGCACACGACAACCAGAAGATTTTGCCATGATACTTTGATGAGACTTCTATGAGACTTTTATGAGACTTTTATGAGACTTCTCGACCTGAGAGCAAAGAAGTCTCACCCTATTTACACCTCTATCAATCAAGCTGTTATCTAACTATAAAAAAGACGGTGATGATACTTTGAGACTTTTTGAGAAATTTTAAACCAAATACGCAATGTGTAAATATACTGATAAATCTATTCTGTAAAAGATGTCCTTCATGTATAGGGTACACAATGACAAGAAGATGCTACAAAGCTGCATAGTATTCCACTTTATATACATTAAAGAGCAGCAGACTAGGACTGTGCTTGGTCAGAATGCAGCGGACGAGGCTGCCGAAGAGTCTGTGCCACAAGCGTAGCAACCATGCGGCATGCCTGTGTCCGAAAGCCTCAACTGCCGTCTGCACCTGAGAATATCCGCGCAACTCGTCGCGAAAATGGTGGAGCGTCCGCAAGGACTGCTCCACTTTTTGTATGTAGCGTTCGTTTGTCTCGAACTTGTATATGCCCACAGGGTTGTTGATATGCCTGATGCTTATAGCATTTTTCTGCAATGCGATGCCGAAGGCCAAGTCCTCGAAGCCGTACGTCGTAAAGCGTTCGTCAAAGCGGCAAACGCCAAAGACGCTGCGGCGGCAGAGGAAGTTGGTGGTAAGAAAATGCTCGTACGGGCGTTTGTTCAAGTCCTCCGCTCTGTGGCTGTCCGCCCACTGCGCCTCGTATTTGCTGCGCAGGTTCTTTTTGTCCAGACTGGGTATTATCTTCGTGCGGCCGCTTACTACGTCCGCCTGCGGACTGAGGTAGTTGAGCAGAAAATCATCGCTTACAATCTTCACGTCGCAGTCCAGAAAGAGCAGCCAGTCATATTGCGCCTCGTCGGCAAGAAAGTTCCTTATCTTCGCCCTGCCGACGTTCTCTTTTCTACGTATATAGCGACAATGGTCCAACTCGCCAATGCGCAAGTTGGAGATGATGCAGACCTGGTCGCGGCTGCCGTCGTCAGCCACGAGTATTTCGTATTCCAAGCCCTCCGCCCGTTCGGCAAGGCCATGCAGTTTTTCGACAAGCGCATAGCACTTGCTGTCATGAACGGGAATGAGTACTGATAGACTTTTTATCATTTGTGGCGCAAAGTTACACTTTTTCCTGCAATTATTATTAACTTTGCATGAAAATTTGCGAAGTGCTGAAAAACAACATTTTACCACTTTAACATTTTCGGATGAAAATCTCTGTCATTGTCATTACATACAATCAAGAACATCTCATCGGTCGCACACTGGATGCCATACTGAAGCAAGAGTGCAGCGAAGACTTTGAAGTTATCATTGGTGAGGACTGCTCTACAGACAACACCCTTGACGTCTGCAGACGTTATGCAGAACGCTACCCCAATATCATACGTCTGATAGCCAACGAAAGAAACCTCGGCATTGTGGACAACTATTACAACTGCGTACGCCAGGCACGTGGGGAATATATGATTGACTGTGGCGGAGACGACGAATGGATGCCTGGACGCATGCAGCTATTCCTCAATATAATGGAGGCACACCCAGATGTCTCCATGTCGCTTTCGCCATACATCGCCAGAGACAGCAAAACAGGGGAGCTAACTCCATACTCCTTTTCCACGTGGACTCCAGGAATCTACGACGGCAACGTGTTGACCTATGGTTTCGTAGGAGCCACGGAACACCCACCTGGCGTAATGGGGATGATGAGGATGTCTGCCATACGTGAAGCCATGAGTAAATGGCCACGTTTCTTCTGCGGCAGGGAGTATCAAATGGAGGATGTGCAATTATATGCCACAATGGGACAACTAGGCAAAGTGTACTATACCGACCAACCTACGTTCTACTATACGACAGGGCACAATAGCATTAGCCAACGAAGAGACCTCTTTAAATACTATTCCTTTCAACGCAATGCACTGCAACTGAAACTGCATCTCATCACAGACCTACACCTTGACAAAACAGCACTTCAACCGGCACTGCAATTCTGGATTAACATTCTCCTACGGCAAGCCTTCAAACTGAAACGCACAGACTTACGCCACGAAGTCCTACACATGGCAAAAGCCAATGGCATCGGGCAGAGCCGTTGGGATTTGCTGATACTAAAGTTTGTCACATGCAACAGGTTTACGTGGGCTCTTGCCCATCGCCTTGCAATAAGGTGACCCACTGCGGCATTACATTGTCAGGAGACCACTTGAGCGATGCAGCATAGGCTGCCCACCCCATTTTCTCACGACATTCCTTAGAGACCATCAATTCATCCAGTGCCTGCACCATCGTTGCGTCATCTTCGTAAGGTATCAATCGTCCCGTTACGCCGTCCTCTATGATATCCGCAGGACCATCCGTACAGTCGAAGGCCACTACAGGCAAGCCATAGCCCATCGCCTCTATCAGCACAAGCGGAAAGCCTTCTGACCGGGAAGTCATCAAGTAGATACTACCTCTATTGTATGCTTCCGGCACATTGCGTGTCTCCCCATGCAGCACTACATTCTCCCGTAGTTTCAGAGCATTTATCCTTGTTTCAACTTCACTGCGCAACGGGCCGTCACCATAGATATCCAACACCCAGTCAGGATGTTTACGGGTAACTTCCTGCCACACACTCAACATGCGTGGGTAATTCTTTTCATATACCAAGCGCCCAACGCAGATGCAATGTTTCTCGGAATAGTCCTTCGACAACATCCCGGCACGCAATCGTGTAAAATTAGGTATCACAACCGACTTCCAGGCATACTTCGGCGAATACTCTGCCGCAGCACGAGTAAGACTCACCACATGATCAACGCTGCCGTAAACTTTCCGCTGCAACCACTCATGCAACATTCTGGAAGGCGATGCGTGCTGCTCATAAATCGTCTTGCCTACCTTATGACCATAAACAGCCAAGAATGCTCCCATGACCCATGTGTACACTGTCGCATCTGGAGCCAGTTCTTTTATCTTCTTATTATATTTCCACAATACAACAGGGAAAGCCGCCCCCTTTGGCAGTTGTCTGACATTTAAACGTTCAACATTTACCTTTTCAGACAAGTGATATGCCAATGGATTTGAATCAGCCCAACACAGCAACAGCGTTACATCATGGTCAACATGCTCTGCCAGCCAATTCATCTTGTCGATAAGTATGCGCTCCATACCGCCCACTCCCGACAATTTTTCTACTACATATACAATCTTCATCTCACCATTGCAATTTTCGTCACCAGTCCACTCTCACCATACTGGTCAGCCACAAGTACGGAGTAAATGCCAGATGCTACACGTTTACCTGTTTGGTCTCTACCATCCCACTGGTAAGAAGCACCGGAAACAACACCAGTATGTACTACATATCCAGACGGTGTCGTTATCTTCAACTGCGCACGGTCCGTAAGTCCAACTATCGTTATCATTCCTGTGTAATCCGGCTGCACAGGATTTGGGTATGCGTATGCGTTGTCATTAGACAGGTCACCGTAGGTACCCGTAACATCGCTTTGGTATGAGCACAATCCCTCCAGAGTACCAAAATACACCGTTCCGCTTGTTTCATCCAAAGCAATGCTCTTCACCGTATTACCGGGTAGCGGAGAGTTGTCTTTAGTAAAGTTGTACACTTGCTCATTATTGTCGCTACTGATAAGGAAGACTCCAGAATTTGTGGCGAACCATTTACGGTTAGCGGCATCCACCTTTATGTCATACACGTCCACAGAGGAGAGCAGATAGTCAGCAAGTCCAGAGTTATCGTTACGTGCCACCTTATGCTGCACTACGTTCAATTCATTCTTACCTGCCTGCGAACGCATTTTGGATATATCGTCAGAAGACAAGTATATCGGACCATTCTGGCGAGTACCAATCCAGAGATTTCCCTCTTTGTCCTCTGCAAACCCAGTAGAATATGCCGCTACATTTGTTCCATCC
>CAVCKM010000064.1:0-11631 GCA_963602765.1 Alistipes putredinis
CTTGTACTACTACTTTCTGTTTATGTAAATCTTTTCAAAGAACTCGTTTGTTCTGCGCCTTTTCAAACCGAGCTTCTTGCCAGTGTATTAGCAAGTGAGCTTGTTTTCAAAAGCGAGTGCAAAGGTACGGCGTTTTTTTGAAACCTGCAAGCTTTTTTGCGAAAAAGTTTCAGAAATATTACAAAATACCCACTTTGCTTGATTAATATCAACCCTACTATGTCGCAACACATAGAAATTCACCCCAACACCCTTCCATACCATTGTCTGTCCAAAATATCGCTCCAATCCTCATATATAAGATGTATTATCGGCACATTCTATACGTTGTTCTGATTATTTTCACTTTATCGTACCGTTACACAATGTTCTTTTATCTGTGGGTGAGAACCCTTTTTTCAAAAAAAACAATCTAATACCAGCCGTCCGTCCCTTTAGAAATCAGCTTCAGAGGCGGGCGACACTTCCTTCCAGTCCACAAGTCCCTTGCCCATATCGTCCAGTTCTATGGCGAGGGCGACGACCTTGCGCTTGTCAGCCTTGAAAGGCTCGGCGTACTTGTTCGACAGGATTTGCTTCTCGGCAGCTGCCATGCCGCCGTTGTTGGAGAGTTTCAGCTCCATGACGTAGATGTACCGGGATGTTTTCACTACCAAATCTATCCGACCTGTGGACAGCATACGTTCTACCTCCACATGGAATCCGATGGCATTGAAGATGGTGCTCATGATGAGGCGGTAACGCTCCTCCATATCCATCGAGGCGAGTTTCTTGTTGCTGTAAGGCACGTCGGCTATGAGGGCTTTCAGACATTTCTTCGCCTCGGGGAGATTGCATGAGCTGAGATACAGACTGAGGAAAGCCTGTGTGGACTGCATTTCGCTGCCCTTGCGCAACGAAAGGGCAGGCAGGACCACCTCGTTGAGTGCCTGACGCACTTCGTGGTTGGGAATACCAAGCAGATATACGCCGTCAGTGTATCCCTTGATCGTAAGGTAACCGGACTGGTAGAGGAACAGTTCTGGTCCTCCGCCCGTCACATCGGATGTCTCCATGATTCTTCCCACCATGGCGCAATGGTCGAAGTCCTGCAGACGAATTTCCATGTCGTCCACAAACTTTGGCAACAACGATGTGGCACCCGACGATGCCCAGTAGTTCCTTATCTCTCCATCCGCCAACGCATTGATGAGGCTGAACGGATTGAACACGTCCACCATGTTGCTGCGGCTGAAGTGATAACCGTCATAATTGTCCTTCAACTGCCCGAGGGCTTCGTCTGCCGTCCAACCATTATTCGTGCCCATAGCCTCTATCTCAGGCATGAAGTTGTCGGTGATCTCCTGCTTGGTGATGCCGCAGATGGCGGCATACGGAGCGTCGAAGCTGATGTTGCTTAGGTTGTTGAGGACAGAGAATAGGGAAATCTGCGTAAACTTGGTGATGCCCGTGATAAAGACGAACTTCTCGTACTCGTCGTCGGCCTTCAGGATGGCGAAGACCTCACGGTATACTTCCGTACATCTGTCATGTTCGGGAGTCTTCCATGAGTGCTGCAACGGAGCATCATACTCGTCGATGAGAATGGCAACCTGCTGTCCTGTTTTCTTATAGGCTGTCGTGATGATGCCGTCGAAACGGTCGGCAAGTTGGGCGGTTGCGTCACGGGGGATGCCATACAGCTCTTCGTATTGACGAAAGCGAATGTTCAGATATGAGCGTAGCGTCTCGGCATTTGCTCCGCCACGGCTCATGTCGAGTCGGATGACGGGACGGCAGGTCCAGTTCTTCTCCAAGTCCATGACTTTGAGTCCCTCAAACAGCTCTTTCTTACCCTCGAAATAGGCTTGGAGCGTGTCCACAAGCACGGACTTGCCGAAGCGGCGAGGACGGCTCAGGTAATTGTACTTCTTACCCTTGTTGACAAGATTCCAGACCAAGTCTGACTTGTCAACATACAAATACCCTTCTTTCCTTATTTCGTTGAAGGACTGGATGCCTACGGGCAGCCTTCTCTCGGTAGTTTCTTCCATCATAGTTGCGGCTTTCTTCTTTTATTTTGCAAATCTACAACTATTTTTTGTAACTGCCAAATATTTCGTCTGTTTACAGTCCTAGCCTATCGTCTGACAGTTTTCTATTTGCGAAAGAGCGCTATTTATGTTCCTGGCTACGCTGCCTGACAGCTTCGTACACCAATACGGCGGTGCTTACGCTGACGTTTAGGGAGTCCAGCTTTCCCAACATGGGGATGCGGATGTGCGCATCGGCGGCATTGCGCCAGATGTCTGTGAGACCTGTAGACTCCGTTCCCATCACTATGGCGGTGGCGGCGGTCATGTTCTGGTCGTAATATAGTCGCGAGTCCTGAAGTTGGGCGGTCAGTATCTTTATGCCCTTATCCTTTAGGTACGCTATGCATTCTTCTGACGTGCACGTAGCAACGGGCACTGTGAATATGGCACCGATGGCACTGCGGATAAGGTTGGGATTGTAAAGGTCGGTGAGCGGGTCGCACACTAGTACTGCGTCCACACCTGCAGCATCGGCAGTCCGCAGTATCGCGCCCAGGTTGCCGGGCTTTTCCACTCCTTCAAGCACTATGACGAGGGGGTTGTCAGCCATTTTCAACCCGGCAAGGGTATGCTGCTTTGTTTTCACGACGGCCAGGATGCCCTCCGTCGAACCTCGGTAGGCAATCTTCTCGTATACCTGCGGCGTGACGGTATTCACCTGCACCTTATTATATATATCGCCCAACGACACGTTACCGTCGGCATCGACCATTGCCCGTGCAGCATCTCCGGAAAAGAGGCTGTCGTATTTGCTGTCGAGTACGTAGAGGCTGTCTATTTCGTATCCTGCCGCGAGACAATGTCCGAGTTCGCGCTGACCTTCCACAATGAAAAGTCCTGACTTGCGGCGTTCGGCGGACTTCTGCTGTAAGAGGGCAATATGCTTTATCTTTGGATTCTGTATGCTTGTTATATCTGCCATAAGAGTGGAATTGGTGGTAATAAAAAAAACCTCCCGAGACTCACGTCTGAAGAGGTTCAAATGCAAAGTTATGTTTTGTTGATTACGAAAGGAGATTCATTTGTAATTGGCTTCTTCGGCTTATGAGTAGCGAAGTAGCTGTCCTGGACGTACTTTCACGTCGCGTGAGATGTGGTTGAGCTTGCAGAGGGTCTCTACCGTTATGCCTCGCTTGCGTGCAATACCGTATAGGGTCTCGCCCACAGACACTTTGTGGTAGCGTGTCTCTCCGCTCTGCATCTTGCTTGCAGGGAGAACTCTCTGAACTTCGTTTCCTCCCGGAGCTGTCTCGCCACGTACGTCGGAAGCAACATATCCACCGTTGCCGACTTTTCCGCGAAGTTGGTTGGCTTCTGCGCCTTCTTCCTGGTAAGTATCTTTACGGAACACGTAGTAGTCACCCACGACATCCTGATTGCGGAAGTCAAAGAGCAGTGCGGGATTTATGGCTACACCGCAGATGCGTGTTTCGAAGTGCAAGTGCGAACCAGTGCTTCGTCCGGTGTTGCCACCAAGTCCGATAGGGTCGCCGGCCTTTACTATCTGGTTCTCTTCTACGAGCTGTGCGCTCATATGACCGTAGATGGTTTCGAGACCGTTGTTGTGGCGTATTACGACATACTTGCCGTAGCCGCCTCCCTCATATTTCACCATGCGCACCTTTCCGGAGAAAGCGGCGCGGATAGTGTCGCCGATGTAGACTTTGATGTCAAGTCCCTTGTGCGCTCTGCCCCATCGTGCGCCGAAGTTACTGGTAACGACTCGGCTTACTGTTGGCATGCAGAAATGCTTGAGGCTTATTCTGAAGGAGTCCGGGAGTTCCGTTGCGCGGTGTGCGTAGTGGTTGTCCCAGTCTTCGTACAGTGCAGATGATGGATTATTTGCTTCTTCTCGTTCTATTGTAGACCGTAGTGCCAGCGTGTCAAGCGCTCTCATTCGTCTGTCTACTGGCGCCTGCTTTGCGAGCATGTCCTGTGCCATCGTTGGCACGGCACAAAACATCATAAGTACGGCTGTTGATAATATCTTTATTTTTTTCAAACTCATTGGCTAGTATCGGTCGCGTCCCGAAATAAAAGTCATTACGAAAGTTCGGGACTATTTTACATTCGATTGCAAAGTTACAAAAAAACATTGAAAAAGCCAACAAATTGTCACAACCTCTTTAGGTTTTTAACAATTTTGTTGGCTTTTAACTATTTTGCAACAGACAGTTGTTAAATATATTAACAAGCTGTCTTACCTTGCTCAGGTGATTTTATCTTGAGTGAAGCTTCTATTTTTGACATTTCTTCCGCGAAGGCCTTGTCTTTTTTGATTTTTTGCTCCACCTGGGCTATGCTGTGCAATACGGTACTATGGTCGCGCGAACCTATCATCCTGCCGATGCGTGCCGCCGGGATATTGGTGTATTTCTTAGACAGGAACATGGCGATTTGTCTTGGCACGACGAGTTCGCGCTTTCGGGATTTTCCCTTGACGGCGTTTGGAGTCACTTCGTAGTGTCGGCACACCCTGTCCAGTATCTCGTCAACGGTAATCGGTTCGTCGTCGGTCTTGACGGCACGCTTCACTAGACGTTCCACCAGGCGCATGTCGATGCTACAGTTATATACTATACTGTACGCGACGAGCGAATTGACGATGCCCTCCAGTTCGCGCACGGAGCCGTTGGCGGTCTGGGCGATGTAGTTGAGCACGTCTTCCGACATGTGCAGACCGTCTCTGGAGATTTTCTTGTGCAGTATGTCGACGCAAAGCTGTTTATTAGGTTTCTCCATCTCAGCCAGCAGTCCCTGTGAGAATCTCGTCAGCAGGCGTTTGTTCATTCCTTCGAGTTCTACGGGCGGTCGGTCGCTGATAAGAAAGATTCGCTTGTTGAGACGGAAGAGGTGATTGAAGATATGGAAGAAGGTGTCTTGCGTCTTCGTGGCGGACATCCACTCCTGCACGTCGTCCACGATGAGTACGTCTATCGTCTGGTAGAAAGCGATGAAGTTGTTTATCTGCTTCTGCATCACGGCGTTGCTGTACTGCACCTGAAACGTTCGGGCACTCACGTAGAGCACTCGCTTGTCGGGGTATATCTTCTTACAGTGATTGCCAATGGCATTGACAAGATGCGTCTTTCCGCAGCCGGAAGGTCCAAAGATAAACATCGGGTTGAACTGCGACGTGTTGGGGTGCTCAGCTATGGACAGTCCGACGGATCGTGACAGTTTGTTGCTTTCCCCCTCCATGAATGTGCGAAACGTCTGGCTGGGATTCAGCTGCGAGTCTATGGGCGCTAGGTGTTTTGTCTGGGCTGAACCTGGAGCCACGCCCAGTTCTTCTGCCTGAGCTGCTACACTCTGTGCATTGCCTACTGCAGCTGCGGCTTTCAGCCCATTGCCTGCAGCGGCGATACTAGCATCGGGGGCTATGGTATCGTCATTTCCCTCGACGACAAGTCCCTTGCTGCGTGAATTCTGCTGCGATTCGACCACAGCGATGTTCCATCCGAGCCTTATCTTTCCGAACGTATTGAATATGGCTACTCGCATCAGGTCCAGATGCCGGCGTTCTATCTCTTCGCTGATGTATGCACTGGGCACATTGAGCACCAGCATCTTGTCTGCCACTCTAAAATGGGCAAAGGACACGTGCGAAAAGAGTCGACTATATTCAGCCGGCTCTACATTCGCTTCTATGTACTTCTGGCACGATGCCCAGAGAGATTTGCTATCCTTCATCCTTTATTTGTCCTTCTTACCGAAAACGGAGAAGTGTACGTAGCGCTTTGGATGTGCTTTCAGGTCAATCATCAACGAGTCAGCATGCATCATCGTCGAGTTGAGGTTTTTGTAAAGTCCCGGGTCGTGCATGAGCAGACCGAGAGTACCTTGTTTGCTATTAAGTGCGCTGGTCAACTGCTGTACATTGTCGAGTGTCTGGTTTACCTTTGCCATCGTACCCTGCAGGTCCAAGGCGGCGAGGTTACCCGTGAGAGTCTCTGTATTAGCCATTGTCTTGTCTGCCTTGTCAAGCAGTCCTGGGACGTTGGCATTCAGCGTCCTCATGAGTGTCTGCAGCTCTGCAGACGACACCTTCACGTTTGCCATAGTAGCGTCAGCGTTGTGCACAATGTTGCGGAGTGCGGGGTCGCTGAGGATAGCGTTGATGTTGGTCAGTATGCTGTCCAGTTTTGGCAACATCTGCTGCACGGCGGGCATCATCTGCTGCAGGCTGCTCATCATACCGCTGGTGTCCACGCCTTGTATCGTACCGCCTTCCTGTACACGTTCACGCGGGTTGTTGGCGAAGAGCAGTGTGACGTTCATATTGCCCATGAGGTCTCGCTCCACACACGCCGTAGTGCCTACGGGAATGCGCAGCTTTGGGTCTACGTCTATCATGACGGTTATGTTTCCGTGCTTCTCGTAGTCATACTGGATATCCGCCACTGTACCGACTTTATATCCGTCAGCGTAGACAGGGGTAGTCTTGCTCAGTCCTTTCAAGTCGGCAAAAGCAATCTTATAGGTTGAATTCTGACTGAACATGTTAAGACCTTTCAGAAAGTTCATTCCGAAAAACAGTGCTACGAGTGCCACGATGGCGACCACAGCAATCTTCACCTCGTTTGTAAAGTATTTCTTCATTGCGTTTATGCTTCTGTTACCTATTCTTGTTTGCTTTATATTCCCTTATCGCCTCGTTGACGTTCATCTTCCCGCCGTTTTTGAATGCTATGATAAAGCAGTCGGGGAAGGAGTTGAGGAGGTCTTTCCTTAGTCTGTATATTTCGTTGTAGTTTACTGACTCGCCGACAGTGTATTTCACCATGCCGTTCTCCTTGTAGTAGTCACAGTCGGTACGTCCCTTAAACCGGCTGTCTGACTTTTTCAGAACATTAGGTACGACAAACACCTGCACTTTGAACACTGGCTGGTCAGTAGCGTCAATCTTTTGGGCAGTATTCTCCTGCACGTCATTCTTCGGAGTCTCACATTCCGTCTTGGCGTTTTCCCGTTCGGACTTTGCCACTTCGGCTTCTGTCTTTGCAGGTGCTGCCTCTTCCTTTACTTTCTGCGGATTGTCCGTAGAGGTTTCACGTGCCGGTACAATAGCCGTCAGCGTCGACGTGGCGTTGCTGTCGTACTTGTTCTTGTACGAGGCAAATGCCTGGTATATGCCGCGTGCTATATTGTCCACTCCCTGCGCATCGTTAAGCAGTCTCTCCTCGTCTGGCGTGGAGATGAAGCCGAGTTCTATGAGGCAACTGGGCATTGACGTCTCGCGCAGCACGAGGAAGCCCGCCTGCTTTACCCCCTTGTTGGGACGTGAGGCAGTGGAGCATACGTTTCTCTGCACCAGACTCGCCAGGTCGACGGAGCGCTGCATGTTGTTATCCTGCATGAACTCGAAAATGATGTAGCTCTCGGACGAGTTGGGATCGAAACCCTGATAGCGTTCCTTATAGTCCTTCTCGACGAGGATAACGCTGTTCTCTCGTTTTGCCACGTCCAGGTTGTCGCTGGCACGGTGCATACCGAGCGTGTACGTCTCAAGTCCACGTGATATGCGTCCGCCGGGCAGGGCGTTGGTGTGTATGCTGATGAAGAGGTCAGCCTTCGCCTTGTTTGCTATGTCCGCTCTGCCGTGTAGCGTCACGAACTTGTCGGTCTTTCGGGTGTATATGACTCTCACGTCCGGTGCATACTGTTCCACATACTTGCCGAATGCCAATGCCGTGCGCAAGTTAATGTCCTTCTCTTTGGAAAACGAGCCTATGGCACCTGCATCGTGACCGCCGTGCCCTGCGTCAATAACGAGCGTAAACTGCTTAGCCTCAGCTATATTGAATACAGCTGAGAGCATCATCAGTATGGCTATTACAACATCTCTTCTAAGCATACAAGTGCAAAGATACACATTTCTTCACGATTACGTGTTGTCTGCGCAGTATTTTTAGCGTTTATTAAGTGAACAGGAAACACAGAGGCATCCGTCTGCTATCTCTTCTTCACGGGGTCGCAGGTCAGTCCGACGCCGAGCTTCTTGAATATCTTACGGTCCACTTCCGAGAGCATCACTGTGGAGTGCACTTGGCAGCCGCGCAGTGCCGGCAACTGCGCCAGAGCCTTGCGGCAGTCCTCGGAGTTCTCGCTGAGCACGGAGAGTGCCACGAGCACTTCGTCGGTGTGCAGACGGGGATTGTTGCCTCCGAGGTATTCTATCTTCGTCTTCTGTATCAGCTCTATCATCTCCTGTGGGATGAGTCGCTTGTCGTGCTCGACACCGGCAAGGTGTTTCGTAGCGTTGATAATCAGTGCGGCACTTGGCCCGAGCAGTTCTGTCGACTTGGATGTGATAATGGTTCCGTCTGCCAGCTGTATGGCAGCGCAAGGCTTGCCCTCCTCTTCCTGACGTTGCTTTGCCTCCACGGTGACCTGTCGTGTGTCCGTCGTGATGCGTGCCTGCTTGAAGAGGAGTTTTATCTTCTCCACCTCTTTCTCGTTGTCTGCGCCGAGGGCAAACTTGTTGGTGGCGTCGTAGTAACGTCGTATTATCTCGTCGCACGACGCTTCGCAGCAAGCCGCGTCGTCGGAGATGCAGAAGCCTACCATGTTGACGCCCATATCCGTCGGCGACTTGTACGGGTTGTGTCCATAGATTCCCTCGAAGATGGCGTTGAGCACGGGGAATATCTCTATGTCGCGGTTGTAGTTGATGGCTATCTTGTTGTATGCCTCCAGATGGAACGGGTCAATCATGTTGACATCGTTCAGGTCTGCCGTAGCAGCCTCGTAGGCGATATTCACAGGGTGCTTGAGCGGCAGCGACCAAACGGGGAAGGTCTCGAACTTGGCGTATCCTGCCTCCACTCCGCGCTTGTGCTCGTTGTACAATTGGGAGAGGCACACCGCCATCTTTCCCGAACCGGGACCGGGAGCCGTGACAATGACGAGGGGGCGCTCAGTCTCAACATAGTCGTTCTTGCCGAAACCGTTGTCGCTTGCAATGAGGTCGACGTTGTGTGGATAACCGTCTATAAGGTAGTGATAGTAAGCCTTTATCCCCAGTCGTTCCAGACGCTGGCGGAAGGCATCGGCAGCATGCTGACCGTTGTAGTGGGTTATCACGACGCTGCCCACCATGAATCCTCGTCCCTGAAACTCTCCACGCAGACGCAGCACGTCCTCGTCGTATGTGATGCCGAGGTCGGCGCGCACCTTGTTCTTCTCAATATCCTCAGCACTTATCACGATGACTATCTCTATCTGGTCACTGATCTGGCTGAACATACGCAGTTTAGAATCGGGCTGAAAGCCTGGCAACACACGGCTGGCGTGGTGGTCGTCAAAGAGTTTTCCGCCCAGTTCGAGGTACAGTTTTCCCTTAAACTGCGCTATGCGCTCCTTTATGTGTTCCGACTGAATACGTATGTATTTGTCGTTGTCGAATCCTATCTTCATTGTTGGTCTGTTAAGTTTGCTTGTCCGCCTCTCCTCTACCCTGTTTTCTCTTTATTTTCTTTACTCTCTTGTAACCCTTAGTCGCACCCCTGCGCCGTCTGCATCCACTGGCATAGGCGGTGCTATCTTCCTAATGTCTATCTCAACTGCTTCCGCAGCTCCGAACCGTCGGAGCACAGTCTTTGCCATGCGTCCCGCCACGTGTTCCAGCAGATTGCTATGCACCGCCATTTCGTCCTTTATGACGGTTGTCAGCTCAGCGTAGTTCAGCGTATCTGCCACGTCGTCACTCTCGCATGCAGCGTCGAGGGGATAGTCCACCGTCACGTTGACAACGTAGTCGTTGCCTACAACGCATTCCTGCGGCAACACGCCATGGAAGGCATGCAGCCGCAGGTTCTGTATATAAATTTTTCCTTGTGTCATAAGATGCCTTATGCCTCACCGCCGTTGTTGCTGAAGGGGTCTGCTGTGAGTGGTCCCTGAGGCTGCTGTGGCTGTTGTGGCTGACCGAGGTCGATGGTGCCGAACTCCTTTTCGTAGCGTACGATGTTCTCCTGCAGAGCGAAGAGGAGACGCTTTGCGTGCTCTGGAGCGAGGATGGCGCGAGACACTACCTGAGCCTTTGGTGTACCAGGGAGAGCAGAAGCCAGGTCAACGACGAACTCTGCGTGAGAGTGTGAGATGATGGCGAAGTTGCTGTAAATGCCTCTTGCTACTTCTGGCTGAATATCAATCTGCATCTGTGGTGCTTGTTCTTGTTTTTCCATTGTTGATTTTGTTTAGATTTAATGAGATAATAATTAGTGTTACTTATTTGTTGCACAAAGGTACGAAGAAAATTCGGTTGTACCAAGGGGAATGGATTATTTTTTGCCTATATACACAAAAAAAGGGAGGCCCGTCGGGTCTCCCTTGTGTGTATCGTTTCTTATATATGAATAAGGTGCACGTTGTATGTCTCAAAAAAATTACTGAGCCTGTTGCTGCTGTGCTTCTTCAGGGGCCTTGCCTATGAGTTCCATGAACTCGTCGAGCTTCGGCGTGATGATAATCTGCGTGCGGCGGTTCTTCACCTTGCCTGCAGCCGTTGCGTTGTCAGCCACCGGGTTGTACTCGCCACGGCCGCCGGCGGTCAGACGCTTCGGGTCTACGCCGTACTTGGTCTGCAGTGCCTGAACTACGCTTGACGCACGCAGACAGGAGAGATCCCAGTTGTTGCGGATGTTTGTCTTGCTGATGGGCACGTCGTCGGTGTTACCCTCTATGAGCACATCGTAGTTGCTGTAGTCCTTGATAATCTTCGCAATCTTTGCCAAAGTAGCACCTGCAGCGTCGCTGATTTCATACGAACCGCTCTTGTATAGCATGTTGTCGGAGAGCGAGATGTAGACTACGCCCTTGAGCACCTGTACGTCCACGTCCTTCAGGTCTTCCTTAGAGAGGGAGCGTGTGAGGTTGTTGGTCAGTACGAGGTTGAGCGAGTCTGACTTTGACTTTACCTCCACAAGATGGCGGATATACTGGTTGGACTCGTTTATCTGGTCAACAAGTTTTGTGATGTTCACACTGTTGCTGCTGACGTTGTTAAGGCTCTGCTCAAGACTCTTCTGCAGTGTCGTGTTTGTCTTCTCGCAAGAGTTGAGTTGTTCCTGCAGACTTGCGATGCGTGTGTTTGCAGCCGCCAACTGTTCGCGGGCGTCCTGATAGGAAGCGCTGAGCGACTTGTTCTCTGTCTGGCAAGCCAAGAGGTCCTTCTTGCTTGCGCAGCTGCTGATGCCGACACATCCGGCAACCAGTGCGGTATAAATAAGCAGTTTGTTCATTGTTTCGTTGTTTAATTGGTTAAATTTTTAGTTATTTGGCAGTACTCTCCACTCCCAATAAAGCCATATTTCGCGGCAAAGTTAGTGACTTTTCGCAAGTTGCCAAAACTTTTGAACAATATTGTCGATATTTTATGCTTTTTTAAGCGCATCATCTACAACTACAAACGAGTTCCGAAGGATAAAAAAATATCGGCTTAACATCACGCATCCAGAAATTTATTCGTACCTTTGCGCCAAAAGAACACAAAGACCGCAAGAATATGGCAATAAGAGAAAGAAAAAAGCGTATATACCGCAAGCGCATACCG
>CAVCKM010000065.1:0-2515 GCA_963602765.1 Alistipes putredinis
AATGGAAGATAACGCTCAAAGTGCAACCCAACTATGAGTTCTTCTCCCTCATCCGCTCGTTTGGCGACGGCATTGAGATTGTCAAGCCCGAATCGCTGAGAGCCAAGATGAAGGAAATGGTGGAGAAGATGGCTGCTATGTATCAATGAATATAAAAAAGTATCTTAGGATACATCGCCAAGTAAGTTAACCGAAAAGCCTGCGGACTTGCCGTTCATGTCCTGATGTCTTGATTCCGCAAAGTTACGACAATTATGTGAGACGTGCAAGTCCCTCATACGTTTTTATATATCCGTATTCCCCGAGGGTGTCATTGCCGTGGGTGTGCCTTGTCGCGTATTGAAGAAAATAGAAGAATAGTCCACCTGCCATATTGGGGCCGGGATGCCCGCGGCTTGGGCACGGGCTTCTCGCGGCTTGGGGACTCGATGCCCACGGCTCGGGCAGACGATGCCCATGCCGTGGGGAAATCGCCATTTCTATCTTTTGACTTTGGTGAGACCTTTATGATACTTTTATGAGACTTTTATGATACTTTTATGAGACTTTTCGCCTATTCCGCGAGAAGTCTCATTGTTAATAAATACTTGTTGTTCAATCAGATAGAGCGTGATTAAAAGTCCGAAGATGATACTTTGAGACTTTTTTCAGAAAAAAACTTGTCTTAGTCTTACCGCAAACTAAGATTTATGGATACACGCTGAAAATGTACCGAGAAATTTGGCAGTGTGAGGGGAAAGCTGTACCTTTGCGCTCGAATGTCAAAATATCATCGAATATGGAGTTGCATTTTACGGGCATCATAATTGCCGTCACCACCTTTTTTATAATAGGACTCTTTCACCCCATCGTGATGAAGATGGAGTACTACACCGGCACGAAGTACTGGTGGGTGTTCCTCGTGCTTGGCATCGGCACGATAGCCGCCGCCTTCATGATAGAGAATGTCCTCGTCTCCGCCGTCCACGGTGTTTTCGGCGCCTCATGCCTCTGGAGCATCGGCGAACTGTTCGAACAGCGCCACCGCTGCGAAAAGGGCTGGTTCCCGAAAAACCCCAAGCGCATCGGCACGGGATACTATAAGGAGGATGACAAAGACAAAAAGTAGGCTGGGGCAGACTGATGCTACGGCTGTTGGCGTGCACACTGTTTAAAAATGTTAAGGAGAGTGAGAAATAGGGTGGTAAATTTGTCGGGGGGGGTAATATTTGCTAACTTTGCTTAGCTTTTCGGAAGAATGTAAACCGAAGTTCCTTGATGTGTATGTTGCTACATATATATATAAGGTGTGTCTGCAGGGGCAGACTGTAATGAAGATGACGATAGAAGACCCAAGTAACGATTTATACAATAGAACCCAAATAACTATTTACTAAATTTATTTTTCTTATGAAACAACTGTACCCAACGTTGTTGGCGTTTGTGGCGTGTATGTCACAAACTTCTTTTGCCGATGCGGAAACTACCATCAACTATCCAGAAGCAGCCCAAAGTACGATATTCTGCGATTACTGGACCAACTTCTCCAAAGACACATACACCTTGGAGTCTGGCGAGGACAAAGCCTTACACTTCCAGTTCTACAACTACTCGCTCGGTGTCCAAAACTATCATAACTGGGCATTGTGCGGAATCGGAGATGAAACAAATGCAAAGAACCCAGGTAGTCAACTATTTATTCTAAGATGCGACAATTGGGACAATATTGGTGGCGAAAGCAGCAAAAACACAATGAAAAGTGAATTCGATTGGACTACCTTTAGAAAAGATATGGACGGCTCGTTTGTTGATATGACCGTGAAGTACGACAGTTCTACAGGTACATTCACAATGACATCCACAATCAAAACGGCAGATGAATTAAAAACGTACAATTACAGTTGGACTAAAACATTTACTGAGAACAAGCCAGAAAAACTCTATCTGTATTTCGCCTGCGAAAACTCCTACATCTGCAAAGAGAAGGCGGCGGAGTGGAAGGCTACAAAGACGTACTATCCGGAGTCTACTAATAAAGTAACAACAGGAGATTATTGGCATAATCCGTCAACAGCAGATTATGCCATCGAATCAGGACAGAAGCTGAATTTCCAATTCTGTAATCATAATTCACAAGCGGAAGAAAACTCTACTGCGACAATGTGGAACAATTGGCTTCTCTGTGGTATAAAAGATAATACTCAAAAGACAGAAGGGGCAAACTGTGAGTTCATACTGAGAACTGACAACTGTGATCTTCGAGCAGGAGATGGCCATGCGGCTGACCATTGCACCAATAATTATGGAGATATATGGGGAGACAATAATAAAGAAAACTTAAAAAAGGTGATGGCAGATTTGGACGGTGCCCTCGTCAACATGGACGTGATGTACTACGAGTCCGGCAGGCTTGGCGTAAAAGCGACCTTTACTAAGGGGACTGTAAGTTATGACCATTCGTTCTACAAAGACTTCACAGACAATCCTAAGTTATACCTCTTCTTCCAAGGTGACCATTCGTACATAGATATTCCAC
>CAVCKM010000066.1:0-2824 GCA_963602765.1 Alistipes putredinis
GAGCTTGTTTTCAAAAGCGAGTGCAAAGGTACAGAGTTTTAGCGAAACTGCCAAACGTTTTTCTGGAAAAGTTTCAGAAAATATGCAAAAAGCGGTGTTTAGTTGATTTGCGTCAACCGAACTCATTTCCCAATGTTCGGTATTGTAGATTTTCCCTACCAATGCGATTTGTTGCAAAAACTCCCCATTCAGAACTTATAGGTGTACCCGATGCCGAGTACGTGCGTGTCCTGTTCGTCCTCATTCGTACCGTATATATCCCGGAAGCGGTAGTAGACTTTGAGGTTATGGTGCTTTGTCAAGGCGAGGCTTGTGCCTACTGTGTACCTTACTTTCTGCAGTCCTCCTTCGCCATGGAACATCTCAGCATTGGCGAAGGGAGTCAATGGGGTGTTCTTTATATCATAGTTCACCTGCAAGCGTGAGCGCAGCATGTGTATGCTTTTGCTTTTAATATCCCCCCACTCCTCCGTGTCCGTGTCGTACTTCTTCCCCTCCGCCAACGGGCGGCAACTGTACTGGTACATCTCTCGCAGGGAGAATCCCAGTCGTCCGAAGCTGTAGCTGCCGGTGGCGGCGACCTGAAAGCGGTGGCGCGGCCACCAATAGGACGGGGTTATCTTGTTTACGGTTCCGTTCTTATGGTATGTCTGGGTGCCTCCCCGGTGGTCGTAGAGTAAATTGTATGCAGCGGAGAACTTCACGTACTTGTTCAGCTTATAGTCTGTACCCACCGAGAGGCTGTACCTATCCATCTCCTTTGAGTTGTTACGGCTGCGCGCCCCAATTTCGCCTTCTACGGCCCAGTGTTTGTCAATTTTCTTCTCTACTCCGGCATCTGCCCATATTCCGAAGTCGGCTTGGGCGGCTACAGAGGCGGCAACGGCGCTCAGCGGCAGAATGAAAAAATATCTCTTTATCATGTTACGTCGTGTTTGAGTGGTTATTGTATGTACTCTTCCTGATGGAGCCGTAGCTGACCGTCTACCGTGTTGGGCTCTTCGGCACGATAGTATATTTTGATGACGCTCATGTCGCGGAGGAAGTCGATGCCTCCCACCTCTACCCTCTCGATGTCGAGTCCGGTACGTTCTTTGAGGTCGTCAAGCAGTTCCTGCCTGCGCTCGGGCTTTATCAGTTCTATGCGGTCGTACTGCACCATCTTCACGGCCAGGCTGCCTTTCAGCTTTATGTTTTCAAACACATATATCAGAGCAATGAACAGCAGATTGACGCAGACCAGATGCACATACCCCAGCGTTGCCGACAGTCCGTTGATGACCGACAGGGAGAGTATGGTGAAGAGATAGGTCATCTCGCGCACGGGCATCGACTCCGTTCTGTAGCGTATTATGCCGAAGATGGCGAAGAGCCCGAGGGCGAACTCAATCTTAATCTGCGTTCCGCCGAGCAGGTTTATGAGGAAGAAGACGCTGCTGCCGATGAGCATGAAGGTGAAGTAGTACTCTCTCCGTCGGCTCTTGGGGAAGTATAGGCAATGCGTGATGAGTCCGACGGCGAGGACGTTGATGAGGAAGCGAAGCACCGTAGGCAGCATCTCAAATGTGCAGTTGTTTAGTATCTCCATATTTGTGCGTATATATAATAAGGTGTAAACGGGATGATTCTTTCGTTAGAGGCAGGAGAGTTTTGCCAGTTGTCTCAGTCGTGGTTTCATGCGGTTGGTACGCAGGCTGGGGTTTGTCAGTGCCTCTCCGACGCAGTACTTGCTGAAGCCGCACTGCTGGATGCGCAGTTCGCGCAGCATGTCCAGTACGGGCGAGGGTTTGAGTCCGTCGCGTTTCAGTTCGATAATGGCAAGATGGTCGAGCGAGCAGTAGTTGCCTGTCGTGATGTTGTGGAACGAGAGTCCGGTATCGATGGTCAAGCGTTCGGTCTTGTCGTTGTTGACAAGGGTGATGCGTTGGAAACTGTTCTCTATTTTCCGTTCGAGCAATGCGGGGGCGACACTGACATTCCGTTGCAAGAACTCGTTGGTGGCTACATCTTCAGCAGCCTCAACTGTCGTTCTGCACTTGTGTGTCTTCCCGTGGTTGTCCTTCGTCTTTACCTCCAGGAAGCTGAGCCCACTGTCCACGTAGGAGCGTATCCGGACCTTTTGCCTTCCGGCGTGCCCGTCGTGGTGTGCGTTGTAGAACGTGTAGTCCTGCGAGTCGAGATATACGGTGGAGTAACTCATGTTCCGCAGGCCGTCTATCTCCTGTATGCGGTAGTCGCGGCCCGCCATCTGCAGGAGTGCGAGGAGTTTGTCCACCGTAGTGACAAACTTCGTGTCAGTCCTGTTCATCAGCCTTATCCCCTGCATCTCGTCAAGTGAGATGGGCGGAAACTGTTTCAAAATTGAGGTCATCGTCATAGCGTTCAGTACGTTTTAGTTGATTTGCAAGGCAAAGTTACGTCTTCTACAATTTACGCACAAATCTATTCAACGAACGCCGGGATATTCTAAACGAACCGACCCACACGGGTCTCTCCCCTACCCCACGCAACAACAATACTTTTCCTTTAGCCTCATCGTCATACTGCACATAGGAGCGTTTCCTGGCACCGGGCTACATTGATGACGATTCCGTAAAAATGTAAATTATGTCCGTAATTGTCGTAAATGCGTTCTGCGCTGCCTGGTGTAATTTTGCAGTGAAATTACATATAACAAGCATAAGAACAATGAAAAAGACGTTTTTATTGGCATTGCTCCTGACGATAGTTGTGGGCATGCAGGCACAGACAGACAAGAAAATCCTGGTGACGTATTTCTCGTGGTCGGGCGGCACAAAGGCACTTGCCGAGGAGATACAACGGC
>CAVCKM010000067.1:0-3280 GCA_963602765.1 Alistipes putredinis
AGCGTGGGCCATGCGGTAGATGTATTCCGTCTTGTCGATGTACAGTTTGTCCGTCTTGCGGATTTCCGGGAACGTCTGTATTCCTATAGGGTAAAGTTTCAGTGCCATGGTAGTCTTGCTCCTAATTTTTTGCAAAGGTAACGATTTTCGGTCAAACGCCAACATCTGTTTGACGGGAATTTGTTGTTGGGGACGCTAATGCGATATTTTTAGGACATTAATGCCCGTTAATTAGTCGTTAATTTGGCCGTTAATGTTATTTTGCAGCTGCTTTAACTTGATTTACGTCAGAAATTTACGTCTTTTTGAACATGCGGGCTCGGATTGTTGGGGGTGAATTTAATGTGTACCTTTGCAGGTGCGGGGATATCCTGCTGCTACATCTGAATCTTATATTTGGTAATAATATAATGTACAAACATTTATGAAGAAACTCTATTCTTTATGCCTGGCCCTTTTGGCGTTAGGCTCGTCCGCGTGGGCGGCGACCCCTGGAGTGACGTTCCTGTTCTCCAACGGGGAGAAGGCAAGTTTTGCCTTCGCTTCCAAACCGGAAATTGCAGTGACTGACGACGGACTCTCCGTATCGTCTTCGAACGCTGCGGCAGTGGTTTACCAAGTTGCTGACGTCCAGAAGTTCTATTTCGAGGACGACGTGGTGGAGACGGGCATCTCTCAGGTGGACGGGGGCGTGTCTGCGCAGCACCCGGTGTTCAACTATGCTGACGGCGTAGTGAGCGTCAGCGGTATGCCTGCAGGCGGCAGCCTTGTCGTTTCCTCTGTCAGCGGCAGCCAGGTTGGTGCTGCGAAGGCAGACGGGAAGGGCAACGCCAGTGTAGACCTCAGCGGTCAGCCGGCAGGAGTGTATGTAGTAAGCACTGGCAGCGGTGTCAGTTTCAAACTCTTGAAGAGATAGGAGGAGCGAAGGATGAAGAAAATATTTACCCTATTGTGCATGATGCTGTTTGCCGTCCAGTTCGCCTCGGCGCAGAAGAGTCTTTATGTTGTTTCCAAGTCGGGCGAGCTTGCTGTGTATCCTGCCGGCAAAGTGACGTTCGACAATGACCTGTTTACTTTTACGTATGGTGATGTGACGGAAGTTACGAAAGGCATGTTCGCAGCTTCGTTCAGCGTGGCGTTCAAGTCTGACGAATACAAGTATTTTGTTAAGACACCAGAAGTGGGCATCTGTTTCTCTGATGTCAATGAGAGTCCGACGATTGCAGACGGAAAGATAAAGGAAGGTTCGTCGCTGACCAAGTACACTTTCAGTATAAACGCGCTCGATGCCGGCACCACTTATTATTACCGTGCGTATGTAAAGGTGAATGATGCCGTGTATTATGGTGAGGTGCAGAGTCAGACCACCTTTGGTACGAAGCCCACAGACAATTACATAATCATTAATGGTCATAAGTTCGTGGACCTCGGTCTGCCAAGCGGTCTGCTGTGGTCGGCCTGCAATGTAGGTGCTGCGACAGCTGCAGATGACGGTGACTACTACGCTTGGGGTGAGACAGCCACCAAGACCGACTATTCTTGGAGTACATATAAATACGGCACGTCTTATGATAACATGACCAAGTACAACTCCACCGACCACAAGACCGTCCTCGACAAGGAAGACGATGCAGCCTATGTAAACTGGAGTTCTTCTTGCCGCATGCCTACTAATGACGAGTTCGAGGAACTACAAAATTCTTCATACTGCACATGGACTTGGACCAGTCAGACCACCTCTTCTGGCTCTTCAGTCCAAGGTTATAAAGTCACCAGCGTCAAGAACGGCAATTCGATATTTCTCCCTGCTTCGGGCTACCGCAACGATGGAGGTCTCTACATTCACGGCTCGTGCGGCTACATCTGGTCCAGTACGCTCTACTCCAGCTACGGCTACTACGCGTACTGCCTCGGCTTCAGCAGTGGCGACTACGACTGGTACGACCGCGACTACCGTTGCTTCGGCTACGCCGTCCGCCCCGTCGCAGAACAATAGACGGGTGCTCTTGCCCGCCTCTAAAAGCGATGCATATCGCTTTTCTCTTGCGCCCTTAGGCGCTCTTTAAACTTAGCGCCGAAGGCGCTCGAATTTTGAAAATTCAATAAGAAAACGCAATGAAAATATTAAAACTATATATAGTCTTGTTCGGCATTTTGTTTGCCGCGCAGTCCGCCAGCGCCCAGCAGAATATGCTGGTGGTGGGTGACAACGGCAGCGTGAATGTCGTCAGTGTTTCATCGGTAGACTATGCCACGTTCAGTGCCAGTGACAAATGGTTCACCATCACCAACGACGGCGTTCAGGGAGCAACGACAAACTTGATTTCTGCTGACTGCACAGTGAAATTGTCAGCAGACTCGGAAGTAAAGTCGCTCTCGGTGACTCCCGAAATTGGAGTCTGCTATTCAAAGGACAAAAAAGTCCCTTCCATCACAGACGAGACCGTGTCGTTGGGCTCTGAGTTGAAGAGCTACACGTTTACTCTGAAGTCTCTTGTCTCCGGCACGGATTATTATTTCAGACCCTACGTAAAGTTGTCGAACGCAGTGTTCTATGGAGAAGTTGCCACGGCAAAAACGCTTGGCACAAAACCAGTAGACAACAGCAAGACCATCAACGGTCACAAGTTCGTGGACCTCGGTCTGCCCAGCGGTCTGCTTTGGGCTGAGACAAACATTGGTGCTGCGACGGCTGCTGATTACGGCAATTATTATTATGCTTGGGGTGAGACAACCACCAAGACCGACTATTCTTGGAGTACCTATAAGTACGGCACGTCTTATGATAACATGACCAAGTACAACTCCACCGACGGCAAGACCGTCCTCGACAAGGAAGACGATGCAGCCTATGTCAACTGGGGTTCTTCTTGCCGTATGCCAACCCATGACGAGTTCACAGAACTACGCAATTCCGACAACTGCACATGGACTTGGACCAGTCAGACCACCTCTTCTGGCTCTTCAATCAAAGGTTATAAAGTCACCAGCGTCAAGAACGGCAATTCGATATTTCTTCCCGCTTCGGGCTCCCGCTACGGCGAGTACTTCTACTGTCATGGTGACGACGGCTACTATTGTTCCGGTTCGCTCTACCCGTACTACTCCGACCGCGCCTACTACCTCTACTTTAACAGCGGCTGCCAGTACGGCCACTTCAACGACCGTTACGTCGGCTACGCTGTCCGCCCCGTCGCAGAACAATAGGCGGGCGCTCTGAGGGTCACAGGGACAGGTACGTGGTTCGCTTTTGGATAGCCTACTATTATAGATACAAAAA
>CAVCKM010000068.1:0-4885 GCA_963602765.1 Alistipes putredinis
GGCTGAACAAAATCACAAAATAGTCACAAGAGTAACAGAATTACATCTTTTTAAGGAACACACAAAGCAACATGAGAAAACTTTCGTAATTCGCACAACACACTGATACATAGTTATCTATACTTTCCGTTCTTTGATATGATTTGATAAGAAAATATCTGAAAAACGCTATCCTAAGTTATTCTTCTGCAATTACAAGAAAGAGCCTTACGATGCCAATGGTAAGAAACTGGTAGCCGACACTACCATCGACATACAGACTGGACAGATGAAGCCGACAGGAAAGGTTACCGACGACCACGGCAATCCCGTCACCCCTGCCTACTGGCTCGGCAAATACAGCGACATGCCCCATGTGCTGTCCTTCCTCAATAAGGACTACGACACCATCTTTGAGGTCTTGATGACCGACAACGAGGTAGCCCCTCTGCTCGGTCCGTTCAAGACAGCCTTCGAGAACAAGGCCATGGAGCAGTTGGAAGGTATGATAGGCACGCTGAGAGTACAGACCTCACGTCTGGCAACGAAAGAAGCCTACTGGGTGTTCTCCAAGGACGGCGACGACTTCGACTTGAAGGTCTCAGACCCACAGAATCCCAGCTACCTCGTCATCGCCAACGACCCTGAGATGGAGAGTATCATAGGAGCGTTGAACGCCCTTATCCTCAACCGCCTTACCACACGTGTCAATCAAGGACAGGGCAGAAACGTGCCTGTCAGCATCATCGTCGACGAGCTGCCTACCCTCTATTTCCACAAGATAGACCGCCTTATCGGTACGGCCCGAAGCAACAAGGTCAGTGTGACCCTCGGCTTCCAAGAACTGCCGCAGTTGGAAAGCGACTATGGCAAGGTAGGCATGCAGAAGGTCATCACGACTGTCGGCAACGTATTCTCTGGTTCCGCCCGTGCCAAGGAAACCCTCGAATGGCTCTCCAACGACATCTTTGGCAAGGTAGTGCAGAAGAAGAAGGGAGTCACGATAGACCGTGACAAGACCAGTGTAAACATCAACGAGCAGATGGACAACCTCGTCCCAGGTTCAAAGATTGCCGACATGCCGACAGGCTGGATAGCAGGTCAGACATCCAGAGATTTCATGGTCACGAAGACCGGTCGCAACGACAGCATGAAGATACAGGAGTCCGACGAGTTCCAGACCTCAAAGTTCTACTGCAAGACCGACTTCGACATGAAGGAAATCAAGGACGAGGAAGCCGACTACAAGAACTATCCCATCCCGAAGTTCTACAATTTCAACAGTGTGGAGGAAAAGGAGCACGTCCTCTACGCCAACTTCCTGAAGATAGACCAGGAGGTGGACGACATGTGCAATGAGATACAGAAATATGCAACGAAATAACTCTTCTGTTACAAGTTGAGGGACTTTGGCACGTGCCATGCCAAGTATATACAGAAGAAAGGGCATCCGACCGTTGATAGGTTGGATGCCCTTGTTGTATGAATAATTTTGCTGAATATTTTACGTCATAATCGCTATTTTTGCGAATACGGAGCGTAAGAACAAGCAAAAGACAACAACAGCATGGGATTGAAGTACTGCTTCTGTCCGTCGGTATACCTGCAAGTGATATGCAGATGAGGTCCTGTTGTCCTTGCACCGCTGTTGCCGGAAATGGTCACTACGTCACCTGCTTTCACTGACCATCCTTTTACTGCCAGTGGCTTTGACAGATGGCAATACGAAACGGTACAGGCACCATGGTCAAGCGTGATATAGTACCCTGCCGCACGGGAATACCCGACATCCTTTACAGTGCCGGAAAACATAGAATACACCTTCTCGTACCGTGCCTGCAAGTCCAGCCCATTGTGAACCCTCTTCTTCCGTCGGTTCAACGGGTCACGTCTCACTCCGAACGGAGAGTTTATCTTGATATGACTAAGCGGCATTGCCATAACGATACGTATCTCGTCCTTCACACTGTCAGGCAACTCAGTGATGACAGAGTCGGAAGCAATCTCGCTCTCGTCGATGTCCATATCCAATCCCTCTGCATCATCATCTACTAAGACATAATCACCAGAAGTACCCCTGCCCCTCTCGTCTGAAACTACCTCCATATTGCCTCGTGCCTCCAATTTAGGGGAAACCGTATAGAAGACGTTCACGCCCTTTTTTGCTTCCGTCGTCCCGGAAAACAGAAACAGGCCCAGACTTGCCATGACGTAAAAGACCTTTCTTATAATCATAGCTGAGTGAACCGTTTTACTATAGTGCTAACCTTATTTATATAGGCAGGGTCTTCTGCATAACCGATTTTCTTGAGCCACTGCAGATAGTCCCCACCCTTGTAGCGGTACTGTATGAACTTCATGTACCCAGCCACCGAGTCCTCCCATCTCTGAAAGTGATAGTAGTCCTTCTTGCTGCTGTCATATAGTCCGAACAGATTGTTGTATGTCCTGTATACCCGGCTGGTGAAGTACCCCGTTTCGAGGCAAGCCTGTGCCAGGACATAAATCTTGTTCTTTATTCCAACCTCGTCCATCACTTTCAGAAGGTTTGGAATGTTGAACTCCATTGACCCTTCTCCCTGATAAAGTCTCCAAGACCTTGCCATGCGGTTAGGGCCAGAGTACCCGTTTGCAGCGTCACGTAACTCCAGATACTCCTTCAGCCACTTGTCGATAACATTGTCACTTGCGCCCATAGAGATTCTGTTCTGGTTCTCCTTCAGAAAATCCGTGAGCACCCTATTGGCCTCCGTCTTCATGTCAACAGAATCGTTTTCGGCCAGCATAATGACAGCATCGTCACCGCCCACGGATTTCTCCGATACCATGTCAGCCGTCCTGACAGGTCGAGACGAAACGGCGGCACGCTTCACCGTATTAAAGTATGAAACGCCCTGCGCAGACGAAACGGACACTATGAAATAAGATGCCGCAAGAGATAAGAACATTCGTGATAAAGTATGTGCCATAATGCAAAGTTAAACATAAAACATGAAATAGACGCTCTTAAATTTCCCAGAATCCCTAAATCTCGAAAAGAAATGAGGAAAGTGTGCGGTTAAGCCATAAACACCGCACACTATCTTAAAAACACAATAAAACCGCAATATTTTTACCTATATTACAGTTTTGTGTATATTATATTCATATCTTTGCATGATAAATGTAACAAACAAATAGGAATATTCACCCCCCCCTTGTCAAATAAAACATGAAGCCGGTCAATATGAATCCCTCCAAAACATTATTCGCCCTAACAATAATCATGGTAATGTTTCTTGCAGCTTCCTGCGACAAGGAAAACATCGATGATTACCTCGTCCCCACGTGTGCCAAGAATCCCGGCAATCAGACCGACCCGTGGGAAGACGGCGGCAACAGACAACCCTTAATCAAGAAAGACACCGCCACTGCCGGCTTTGACATCAAGATAGACCCCTGGCACGGCGGCAGAACAGACACCCTTGTATTCAAGTAACTACACAAATCCTCAAGAAAAGATACTGTGCGGTCAGTGGCAAAACGACCGCACACTGCGTTAAGTGGCGTTAAAAAACGGGGGTATGAAAAGCACTCGATTGCCCCTATTATATAAAGGAGGTAACTTTGTCAATACAAATTCACACGACAATGAAAGAACAGCAATTTTACTTAGAAGAAATCCCATACGAGACCCTGGAGAAGTTCGGAATCAGCAGCACGATGGTTCTGGATATGCCAGAACCTGTGCTTGAGAACCTCCTTGCAGGATATCATACGCCCCTTGTCGCCGTAAAGGCAAAGACAGGCTATGGGGACGTGTCATCATTTGCACGCCTGCGCCTTGTAAGGGACGAAGACGGCACTGCCAAGCTGCGAGTGACCCTAAAACAGCAGTCAAGAAACTACAAGCATTTCTCTGCCGAACAGAACCGAGACCTCAATCAAGGGAAAACGATACTCACCACTGTCAATGTCCTTCGCCAGAACCACGACGGCGAGACGGAAGAAGTCAAAGACCTCAGTTTCGTCCAGAAAGACTTGTTGACCAACACCCTCTTCGTCACCCCTGCCGAACAGCTCTGCAAGACCATTAAAAACATCAGCACCGTCCTTGACCTCAACAACGATGCCGTCAAAGGGCTCATGGCAGGCGACGAGATAAAGACACTCGTAGACCCCGACAACCCAGAATCGACCATACAGACCAAGGTAGATTTGAAATCGCCCACCGGTCTTACATATAAAGACAAGGAGCTGACAATGGGCTACGGTCTTGAGGAAGAGATGGAGCCTGACAGACAACTTTACACCTTCGGTACGGAAGGTTGCTGGATAAACAACAAAGGCATTTTGAGCTATGTAGAAGAGAAAGACTTTACCGACGACATCAAGGCAGCCCAGCGAGCAAGAGGCTTCATCAACCGGCCACAGGCAGAGGAACTACGTCAACAGGCGATAGACCACGAAGAGGATATCGATGAAGAAGAGCGTCACGAAAAAGACCAACACCTCATACCCAAAATACGATAAAGGCTTAATAGATATAAAGTGACGTCAACAAATAGTATCACCGCATAAACCATAACCACTATGTCAGAAAACGAACCGAAGATAACGGTCATCGAACCGGAATACTACGAGGAAGCCGAGCTCCTCGCCATCATGGAGACGACAGGCAAAGGCCCTGCCTACTACCTGCAGCACTACTCCCCAGAGGTACACAGCGACTACTGCATTTACTGCGAACTCAACGACCTGGACATCGACGACGATGATGCCGCCACCGACTTTATGGTAATGAGAGAAGAGCTGTCCATCTTCGACATGGACGAAGAAGAGCTGTAAATACAGCAACAGGCAAAAAAAACAAAGAAGCAATAAAGCATAAATAATAAAAACAATGACCACTAATGCAACAGTAATC
>CAVCKM010000069.1:0-19625 GCA_963602765.1 Alistipes putredinis
TACCGTTGTCAGATGGTCTTTAAGATAGTTTCACTTCTGTGCTGCCACGGAAAATATCCGTTGAGCCACTTTTTGTCAAAATTTTTATTGATTGGCAGATGATATTTCCCCGATAGTCGATCCTGTAGCTGCCACAATGGTATCCATAGGAACATGGAGGGAGAGCAAATTTAAGCCGCTTGGACTCCTCGTAATTTTAAGAAGATTCCAAGCGGCTTTAATATTCCCACTAAATTTTATATTCGTTGCAGCAAGCTAATAGCCTTTTCCGTACCAAAGAAATACTGGCGATTCAGATGCCTATAAGTCAACTCCTTTGCCAATTCATCCAAAGTCATACCTCCATCCTTGAACTTCTGCAGTTGAAAAGCAACACCATCATCGGCTATGGGGCCAATCACTACATCATACTCATGCACAAACTCAGCCTTTCTGTCTCGATTAGCCAAGATGAACTTAGCCCATTCCTTGGATGGCGCATCAAATGACAACACTTTCAAACTGCCATCATTCAATAGATTCTCATCGAACAAATATTTCGTAACGACAGGAGAGCCGTAACCAACAATTCGGGTTCGCTTATAAGCCATATCCAACGCTTGCTGCAAAATATCCGTCAGATAAAAGCCCTTCCCAAAATCCTTATAGGGTTTACACAAGGATAAATCGATTTGCTCTATTGTCAGATTAGAGCCATGGTACAATTCTAACATACCAATGCCCCTCCATTCCTGTGGCAAATAATAGACAAATCTTCCACAGCATCATCCAATGACTGAAGATGCTCCGCCTCGTAACATTCATATAAGAAATCAAGTCCCTTATGCCGTTTCAAATATGCATAAGCCTGCTTCAAGGTTATGTCAAAATGTCGGGCAAATTGACTGATGCAGTATATTATGTAATATGTCTTATTGTCCTGTTCCATACCATTTAGGCAATTCTTCCGTACTTAATTTCGTTTTTCAACAGCTCATAGTTGTAACTGGAGCTTTGGTAATACAAACCTGTATTTACATCCTGTAGTTTCTCAAACAACTCAGAATTATAAACACAATCCAAGGCTTCTTCAAGCGAATACTTGAAGTCTTCCATCAACCATGTTGCCATATCCTTGATTTGGGCATTTATCATAATGCTTATCTGACCTGAAGTAAGCTTTGTTTGCTGTTCCATATTGTCTATTTTATTCATCGCCGGCAAATTTACAAAGAATAAATGAAATAATCGCAATTTCCATTTACAAATATAGTAATGCGTAAAAAATAACTTGCGCAGTTTTGTACAGGTACGGGCTGAAATCATCCTGGCATATAAATACTGCTCAAGTTATTTTTTAAAACATTGCTTAGTTTCCCTGATTTACCATTTTTCTGTTTGAATTTTCGCGGTTATTATGAAGAATGTTTGTACCTTTGCACCAGCAATACAAAAACAACGAAGTCTAAACAAAAACACAAGAACATTATGAAAAAGAAATTTATCTGCACCGTTTGTGGTTTCATTTACGAGGGAACAGAAGCTCCAGCAAAGTGCCCACAGTGTGGCGTACCGGCATCCAAGTTCAAGGAGATGGAGGACAACGACGGTCCACTCCAGTTCGTACAGGAGCACGTCATCGGCATCGCAAAGGAATACGGCGTTGACGAGGAGATGATAAAGGACCTCAACGCTCACTTCAACGGAGAGTGCACCGAGGTAGGCATGTATCTGGCCATGAGCCGTCAGGCTGACCGCGAGGGCTACCCCGAGGTAGCTGATGCCTTCAAGCGCTACGCTTGGGAGGAGGCAGAGCACGCTGCCAAGTTTGCCGAGCTGCTGGGCGATGTCGTTTGGGACACCAAGACGAACCTGGAGAAGCGCATGGGTGCCGAGGCTGGTGCCTGCGAGGACAAGTTCCGCATCGCCAAGAACGCCAAGGAGAAGGGCTGGGATGCTATCCACGACACCGTACACGAAATGGCAAAGGACGAGGCTCGCCACGGCAAGGGCTTCGAGGGTCTCTACAACCGTTTCTTCAAGAAGTAACTCCTTGTAATATATATCGGTCCGCGACCATTTAGAATGACAAGCCCCGAATCTGACTCCCATATCAGATTCGAGGCTTTTTTACGTTATTTCGGCAGCAGGGCTCGTTGGCAGAACTTGTCTTGCCACCATCTGCCGTCCATGACGGGACATTCGTTGTTCATGACGGCGAAGGCGATAAGGTGCTTGTCGGTGGGGGAGGTGTAGTAGCCCGCAAGGGTGGAGATGCCGGCTTCTCGCGTCAGCGTTCCCGTCTTTGCCTTTATCTGCCCGCAGACGTTGGGTTGGCGAAGGCGGTCGTGAAGCGTGCCGTCGGTGCCGGAGAGGGGGAGGGCTTCGTACACCTCTTTGTATATATACGGGTGTGCGTGGGCGTAGCGCAGCAGGGCGACAAGAAGACGAGGGGAGAGGCGGTCGTCGGGACAGAGACCGCAGCCGTCGTGTATGCCGGCGACTTCCTCGGGGTTCATGTGCAGCTCGTTTTGAATGAACCGCTGGAGTGCCTTGCGGCCGTCACTGCGGTAGTTGCCTTTCGGGCTGACGGAGTAGCCCAGCAGGTAGAGCATGGACTCGGCGTTGATGTTGGAGGAGTTTTTGAGTGCCTTCAGAAGGGGCAGTTGGACGGCGGTCGTCATCTCGCTTACCTTGTGCGCCTTGTGTGGGTCGACTCGGCCGTATTGTATAGAGTCACGGGCTATAGTGAGGTTTGCTTTCGATGCGAGTGCTGCTTGTACTTCACGCTTCATCCTTGCGCCACCCGTATAGCATAGTCCGAGACTACGCACGCGCAGGTCGCCTATAGTCCAGTGCTCCTCGTGTGTCATGGGATTGTAGTCCGCCATGTCGAGGAGTATGCGTCCTTGCACTTTCTTGATGCCCTTGAGCGGCTCTACGAGTTTGCGCAGGCTGTCCGGGTTGAAGGAGGGGTCGAACTGGGTCTTGAGGATGATGTCGCCCACGAGGGTGTCCGCCTTCATGATGCCCGTGGTGTAGAGGCGGTTGCGGTAGGTGTAGGAGCGTCCGAAGTATTTTAGCGTGGCTATGGAGCTAAGCAGCTTCATGCACGAGGCGGGACGCATGAGGGTGTCGGCTTTGTACTCGTAGACGGGGCGGTCTGCCGTGATGTCGTAGACCATGAGGGCGAGTGTACCTACGTGCGGCTGGGCGGCGACGAAGGAGTCGATGCGAGTTTTAAGCCGTTCGTCTATGGGGATTTGTACTTTTGCTTTCGGAGGCGCTAACGGCTCATCGCCCCGTTTTCCGCATTGTGTTGTGGAGAGCGAGGCGATGACGACGATTAGAGTCACTGCCGCCGTGAAAGGCAGCAGTGTCAGTTTCTTTTTTTTCATTGAGAATGGGTGTGTTCGTATTCTTGTAGCAGGTGCGGGACAGCCTGCTTAGAGCAGCTCGGCAGAGTTGAGCGGCTGCTCCTTGTCGCAGTAGTGGCAGCGCACCATGCTGTTGTTCTTGTTGACGTGGAAGATGGTGGCCATGGGCTCGTTGTTGGTGATGCACTTGGGGTTGTTGCACTTTACGATGTGGCGCAGCACGGAGGGGGTCTCCACCGTCTTCTTTTCCGTCACCTCATAGTTGTGTATGATGTTGAGCACCACGTTGGGGGCTACGACGGAGAGGCGTGAGATTTCCTCGTCGGTGAAGAACTTGTCCGTCACCTTGATGAGGCCCTTCTTGCCCAGTTTCTTCGAGGGGTAGTTGAAGCCGATGGTGAGGGGTGAGCTGACTTCATGGAGCTTGAGCAGCTCTGCCACTTTGTATGTCTTGTCTGCGGGGATATGGTCTATGACGGTGCCGTTCTCGATGGCGGCGACCAGACGTTCTTTTATGTTCATGGGGCAGGGTGGGGAGTTAGAGAATTATGGTTTTGTCTGCCTTCACCTCGTCGAGTGTTATGCCGAGGCAATGGCAGAAGATGGCCTCGCGTGCGTAGAGTCCGTTCTGTGCCTGCTGTATGTAGTATGCGTGCGGGTCGTCGTCCACGTCGTATGCTATCTCGTTGACGCGCGGCAAGGGGTGCAGTATCTTCATGTTGTCCTTGGAGAGGCGCAGCATGTCGCGCGTGAGGATGTAGACATTCTTGACGCGCTCGTACTCCATGAGGTCGGAGAAGCGTTCCTTCTGGACGCGTGTCATATAGATGATGTCGGCATCGGCGATGACTTCTTCGTTGAAGTCGGTGTGCTCAACGTACTTCACTCCGTGCTCCTGGCAGTAGAGCTTGTACTCCTGCGGCATGGCCAGCTCGGAGGGGGCTACGAAGTGGAAAGTGGGGTTGAAGTGGCGCATGGCGGTGATGAGCGAGTGTACCGTGCGGCCGTACTTGAGGTCGCCGACGAGGTAGATGTTGAGGTTCTCCAACGTGCCCTGTGTCTTGTAGATGGAATAGAGGTCGAGGAGACATTGCGAGGGGTGCATGTGCGCTCCGTCTCCGGCGTTGATGATGGGTACGGGGGCTATCTCGGAGGCGTACTGTGCAGCTCCCTCTATGTAGTGGCGCATGGCGATGACATCGGCGTAGTTGGAGACCATGAGGATGGTGTCCTTGAGCGTCTCGCCCTTGGTGGCGCTGGTCACCTTGGCATCGCTGAAGCCGATGACGCGTGCTCCCAGACGGTTGGCGGCCGTCTCGAAGGAGAGGCGTGTGCGGGTGCTGGGCTCGAAGAAGAGTGTGGCCACGACGCGTCCCTTGAGGAGTTCGCGGTTGGGGTGTTTTTCAAACTCCTTTGCCATTTCGAGGAGATAGAGAATCTCGTCTTTGGAAAGGTCGGCGATGGTTACAAAGTTTTGTTTTTCCATGATGTTCTTACTTATAATATTCTTTCTTGCCGGCGGCGAGAGTATTCTTCATCAGCGAGCAGATGGTCATCGGACCGACACCTCCCGGTACGGGTGTGATGTACGAGCACTTTTCCGCTACATTGGCATAGTCTACGTCGCCCGAGAGACGGAAGCCACTCTTGCGTGTGGAGTCGGGTACTCGTGTGGTGCCTACGTCAACGATGACGGCGCCGTCCTTCACCATGTCGGCTGTGACGAATCCTGGCTTGCCGATGGCTGCGATGATGATGTCGGCGTTGCGGCACTCTTCCTTCAACGAGGGTGAGTGGCTGTGGCAGAGGGTGACGGTGGCATCGCCGTATTGCTTCTGTAGCATCAGCTGCGCCATTGGCTTGCCGACGATGTTGGAGCGTCCGAGTACGACGCACTTCTTGCCGCTTGTCTCGATGCCGTAGCGTTTCAGGAGGGTGATGATGCCTAGCGGGGTGGCAGAGATGAAGCACGGCAGACCAATGGCCATGCGGCCTACGTTGATGGGGTGGAAACCGTCCACGTCCTTGCGGTAGTCGATGGCCTCGACAATCTTCTGCTCGTCGATGTGGGCGGGTAGGGGAAGCTGCACGATGAAGCCGTCCACGTCGGGGTCGTTGTTGAGCTTGTTGACACAGGCCAGCAGCTCTTCTTCGGTAGTGTCTGCCTCGTAGCGTATCAGGGTGCTCTTGAAGCCGCACGCCTCGCACGCCAGCACCTTGTTCTTTACGTATGTCTCACTGCCTCCGTCGTGGCCGACGAGCACGGCAGCAAGGTGGGGCTGCTTGCCGCCTGCGGCAATGATGGCCTTCACCTCTTCGGCTATCTCTGCCTTGATGGCAGCAGCAGTAGCTTTTCCGTCTATTATCTGCATGTATTCTTTTTCTTGCGTTTATATTATGCGCGTAGTACGCCTCGGTTGGGTGGTGGGAGTACTACGCGCTCGTGTGTCTGTTACAGGTTTGAGAGTTGCTTGTGCATGTTGGCAGCGGCGCGTCGGCCGTCACCCATGGCGAGGATTACCGTTGCACCGCCTCGCACGATGTCGCCTCCGGCATAGAGGAGCTTGCGGCTGGACTGCATGTCGTCGCCCACGGCGATGGTGTTCTTGCGGCCCAGTTCGAGACCCTCTATTGACTTGGGCACGAGTGGGTTGGGCGATACGCCAACGGCCACGATGACCTGGTCGACGTCGAGTGTGACGGTTTCGCCCGTTGCTTTTGGCGAACGGCGGCCTGAAGCGTCCGGCTCACCCAGTTCCATCACCTCCAGCACGGCCTTTGCCACGGCACCCTTCTCGTCGCCGAGGTATTCGGCAGGGTTGTGGAGGGTGAGGAAGTTGATGCCCTCTTCTTTGGCGTGCTTTACCTCCTCAAGACGTGCCGGCATCTCCGCCTCGGAACGACGGTAGACGAGCGTAACGTTGGCACCGAGGCGCTTTGCCGTACGGCAGGAGTCCATGGCCGTGTTGCCACCGCCTACGACGAGGACGTTCTTGCCGAGGTTCATCGGCGTGTCCGTCTTGGGGTTGGCAGCATCCATGAGGTTGACGCGGGTGAGGTATTCGTTGGACGACATGATGTTGATGAGGTTCTCGCCCGGTATGTTCATGAAGTTAGGCAGACCGGCGCCTGATGCCACGAAGACCCCCTTGAAGCCTTGCGCCTCGAGGTCGGCCACGGAGATGGACTTGCCCACGATGACGTCCGTCTGGAAGTGTACGCCCATCTTGCGCAGGTTCTCTATCTCAACGTCGACGATGGCGTTGGGTAGACGGAACTCGGGGATGCCGTACTTTAGCACGCCGCCTATTTCGTGGAGTGCTTCGAAGACGTACACGTCGTAGCCGAGCTTGATCATGTCGCCGGCGAAGGAGAGTCCGGCAGGACCGGAGCCCACTACTGCCACCTTGATGCCGTTGGCGGGGGCTATCTCCGGGAGAGAGACGTTGCCAGACTGGCGTTCGTAGTCGGCGGCGAAACGCTCGAGGTAACCGATGGCAACGGCAGGCTCGTTCATCTTCAGGTGGATGCACTTGCTCTCGCATTGCTTCTCCTGTGGGCATACGCGTCCGCAGACGGCAGGCAGGGCAGAGGTGCTCTTGAGTACCTTGGCGGCTGCGAGGAACTGTCCGCGTTCGATGTTCTTGATGAACGACGGTATGTTGATGCTGACGGGGCAGCCTTCGACGCACGACGGCTTGGCGCAGTCGAGACAGCGTTTTGCCTCCGTGAGTGCCATTTCCTTTGTCAGACCCTTGTTGACCTCCTCCAGGCGTGTCGTGGCGCGGTAGACGGGGTCCAGTTCGGGCATGACGGCACGCTTGATTGCGGTGCGCTCCTTGGGCTTCATGCTCTTACGGAGAGTGTCGCGCCATGGGGCAGAGCGGTCGGTGAGCACCTCAAGAGGCTCGTCCGTAGGCTCCACGTCCATCGTCACGTCGGTGTGCTCCTTCTTGCCTTCGTCGGTGTCGGCGTAGCAATGGTCGGCATAGTGCTCCATCTCCTCGCGCTCGGCATCCTTGAAGGTGCCCATGCGCTTGAACATCTCGTCCCAGTCAACGAGGGCACCGTCGAACTCTGGTCCGTCGATGCAGACGAACTTCGTCTGGCCGCCGATAGAGAGTCGGCAGGCACCGCACATACCCGTGCCGTCCACCATGATGGTGTTGAGCGACACGTCTGTCGGGATGCCGTACTTCTGCGTCATGAGGCACGAGAACTTCATCATCACCGGAGGACCGATGGCGAACGCCTTGTCAATGTGTTCTTGCTGGCAGAACTTCTCGATGCCTACCGTCACGACTCCCTTTTCGCCCTTGGAGCCGTCGTCGGTCATGATGATTACCTCGTCGGAAGAAGCCCGTATCTCGTCCTCCATGATGACGAGGTCTGCCGTACGTCCGGCAATGACGGAGAGGACGCGGTTGCCAGCTGCCTTGAGTCCACGTATGATGGGGAGCATCGGGGCAGCACCCAGTCCGCCGCAGGCACACACGACGGTGCCGAAGTTCTCGATGTGGGTAGGGTTGCCGAGAGGACCTACGATGTCGGCTATCTCGTCGCCCACGTTCTTCTCGCAGAGCTTGGTGGAAGAGAGTCCTACCTCCTGTATGACGAGAGTGATGGTGCCCGCCGCGGTGTCGGCATCGGCTATGGTCAGCGGCATGCGCTCGCTGTGCTTGTCCACGCGGACGATGACGAAGTTGCCGGGCTTGCGGCTCTTGGCTATCAGGGGTGCCTCTATCTTGAGACAGAACACTTTCTCGGAAAACTGCTTCTTGGAGGTAATCTTGTACATAATGTCTTTGTTTTTGTTATTGGGTTTTTAGCAGGTAGCCAGCATCGTCGGTGGATGCTCGCTCCTCCTTAGTCTATGATGTCGCAGCCCATGTAGGGTACGAGTGCCTTTGGCACGCGGATGCCTTCGGGGGTCTGGTTGTCCTCGAGGATGGCGGCAACGATGCGTGGCAGGGCGAGGGCGGAGCCGTTCAGGGTGTGGCAAAGCTCGGTCTTCTTCGTCTCTGCGTTGCGGTAGCGGCACTTCAGGCGGTTGGCCTGGTAGGTGTCGAAGTTTGAGACGGAGGATACCTCAAGCCAGCGGCCCTGGGCTTCGGAGTATACCTCGAAGTCATAGCAGATGGAAGAGGTGAACGACTGGTCGCCGCCGCAAAGGAGGAGGATGCGGTATGGGAGTTCAAGCTTCTGGAGGAGACCTTCAACGTGTGCGAGCATCTCCTTGTGCGATTGGGCGGAGTGCTCCGGCTTGTCGATGCGTACGATCTCTATCTTTGAGAACTCGTGCAGGCGGTTAAGACCGCGCACGTCTTTGCCGTAGCTGCCTGCCTCGCGACGGAAGCATTGGGTGTAGGCGCAGTTCTTGACGGGAAGGTCCTTCTCGTCGAGGATGACATCGCGGTATATGTTGGTTACGGGCACCTCGGCAGTAGGGATGAGGTAGAGGTCGTCCACCTCGCAATGGTACATCTGACCTTCCTTGTCGGGCAGCTGGCCCGTGCCGTAGCCGGAAGCCTGATTGACAACCGTAGGAGGCATAATCTCTGTGTAGCCGGCGGCGCGTGCCTCGTCGAGGAAGAAGTTGATGAGGGCACGCTGCAGACGTGCGCCCTTGCCGATGTATACGGGGAAGCCGGCACCGGTAATCTTCACGCCGAGGTCGAAGTCAATGAGGTTGTATTTCTTGGCAAGTTCCCAATGTGGAAGTTTGGCATCTTTGTTCTCGGGGTTGACAGTCCAGTTGCCTACGGTGTCGGTGCCGTTGCACTCCTTGAGGTTGCTCTTCACGACGTGGTTGTCCTCGGCAGCCGAGCCTTCGGGCACTTCGTCGTAGGGGATGTTAGGTATCTGGCAGAGGAGGGTAGTGATCTCCTGCTCGGCAGCGGTCTTCTCCTCTTCGTATTTCTTGCTCTGCTCCTTAAGCTCCGCAACTGCGGCCTTGGCCTGGTCGGCTGCAGCCTTGTCGCCTGCCTTCATGAGTTTGCCGATTTCTGCGGCTGCCTTCTTCTGCTCGGAGAGGCATGCGTCAAGCTTCTGCTGTGTCTCGCGGCGCTTCTTGTCGAGTGCCATCACGTTGTCGATGGCTTCGGCTGCACCTTTGAAGTGCTTCTTTTCAAGACCTTTGATTACTCTTTCTCTTTCTTCTGTTATTAGTTTAAGTGTAAGCATGATGATTATGTTTGTCTATTCTTTTTTTTGCTGTCAATAGTAGTTGTTATGCTTTCGTCAATGAGCACTAAGGTGTCATTAATTCTTGGCAAAGTTAGTCAAAAATCTCATATTGCACAAATTTATCCGAGCCAATCGCCCAAATTGTGTGTTTCAAGCGTGGTTTTTGCCAAGTTGAAGTAGCAATCGTTGATATTTGCGCAACGTTGCAGCGCACGGATTGCGGCGTAGCGGACGTTGACGTTGCTGGTGTCAAGTGCCTTGTCGGCTGCGCGGAGGAAATCGTGGATGTTTATTGCGTGGGCGGCAAGCAGTCTGCCGTAGATGTTGAAGGCGAGTATGGCCTGTAGTGGGTCGGCGGACGTGGCCAGTTCCCCTGCCAATTGTTCTGCGTACGGTTGTGCGGCGTAGAGTTGTGCTGAGCAGTCGGCTATCTCTTGTGCTGCGAGCGTGACTGCCCACTCGCGTGCCTTGTCGGGCGTGAACTCGCCTGGCGGCATGAGGAGAGTAGCGAGGATTTTGCATTCGCGGATGTTCTCCGTCCATAGGGCGCACGCAAGGTCGTGGTCGTGGGGATAGTCGGCGGCCATCTCGTGGAGGTGCAGCAGCGAGATGCCCCAGATGAGGTGGAATGGCTGCCCTTTGTCCCTTAACGACTGAGCAGTCACTCCGTTCATGTAGAAACGGAATGACTGCTTGATGTCCTTTATAGTGCTTTTTAATTTGTCTGCATCCATTGGTTGATGTATATGCTTTTTCTCTTCGAAGAAATATGGAGGAAGATTAAAGTGCGCTATATTCTTTGGAGTAGCGTAGCATCTGCTCTGTCATCGTCTCCGAATAGTCGAGGGTAACGTCTGCTATTTCGCCGTTTGCATTGAACGCAGGCACCATCTTGGGGTTGAGGAATCCTTTGTAGGGGGCGATGTTGAGGGTGGCGTAGCGTTCGAGAATCTCGTTGTGAAGCGTCGGGTCCAGCTTTACGCCGTACTCCTCGACGAGCCTTTTGGCGGCTTCGTAGTCGCCCTCGCTCTTGATGCGCTGTATCTCAGCGAGAAGTTGGGCGAAGAGGTCGCGCAGACGGGCGTAGTCGTTTATCTTAATGAAGGTTTTCGTGTGTAAGCCTGTCTCGACGGCTGTTTTGGGGGAGGCATCCCCTTCGTCAGCGGTTGTTTCTTTCTGAACCAGCTCGACGGCTCCTTGGGCGTGTGCGAAGCACCAGCGTGCGATGAGGGCACGGTTGCGCATGTGGTCCTCCTCGATGTCGTGGCCAGGCTTGATGCGCATGGCCTGCGTGAGCATGCCGTTCATCAGGTACGTGTAGTAGTGGCACTTGTGGGCTTCCATATCTGGCAGGAGTCCCAACTCGACCATCTTTTCGTCCGCCATGTAGTAGAGGCCGAAGAGGTCGGCGCGTGCTTCCTCTATGGTACTGCCGTATGCCTTGAGGGCATCGGGGTCGGTGCCGGGGAGCAGCTTGCCGCTGCCGTGTCCGAGGCATTCGTGAAGGTTGGTGTGGAGGTCGTCGCACTGGCCGCCGTACTGGTGGATGAGCTGGATGGTTGCGGGGGTGTCGACGAATTCCTCGTAGAAGCCGCTGCCTTGTGCCGCCTCGTTGTAGGCTGACGTGATATTGGTGATGGTGATGCTCTTGCTGCCGTATTCTGCGCGTATCCAGTCGGCGTTTGGCAGGTTGATGCCGATGGCGGTGGAGGGGTATTCGCCGCCACCAAGCATGGCGCAGTTGATGGCGTTGGCTGTCACGCCCTTTACCTTTTCTTTCTTGAAGCGTGGGTCGACGGGTGAGTGGTCCTCGAACCATTGTGCGTTCTGGCTTATGAGCTGCGTGCGCTTGGAGGCTTCGGTGTCCTTATACTCCACGAGTCCTTCCCACGTTGCCTTGATGCCGAGCGGGTCGCCGTAGACTTCGATGAAGCCGTTGATGAAGTCAACGTTGCCGTCGGTCTCCTTGAGCCATTCTATGGAGAATTCGTCGAAGAGGGCAAGGTCGCCCGTGGTGTAGTATTCAATAAGAATATCGATGATGTGCTTCTGCTGGTCGTTCTCGGCGTAGTCTTTCGCCTTGTTGAGGTTGTCAGCGATGTGCTCGAGTGTTTTGCCGTATTTTCCTCCGGTGTGCCAGGTGTCCTCGTACAGCTTGCCGTCCTTTTTGTAAAGAGTGCTGTTAAGACCGTACGAGACGGGATGCGGGTCGCAGGAGGTCTTCTTTGCCTCGTAATAACGCTCGGCTTCCTCCTGCGTCACGCCGTCGTAGAAGTTGCAGGCGGAGGTTTGTACAAGGTCTACGCCGGGGGTGCGGTTGACTCGTTTGGCATCGGTGGCATCGTCGAAGATGATGTCCTTAAGCCTGACAAGCAGGTCGTCGGCGGTAGCTTGTGGGGCTTCGGAGGTATTTGCGGCTTCGGAGTTCTTTGCAAGTGCCCGGCGCAGCATTTCTTCGAAGAACTTGGGCGTGAACGTGGGTTTGAACTTGTCGCAACCGTAGTGGTGGTGTATGCCGTTGGCAAACCATACCTGTTTGAGGTATGTCTCGAGGGCTTCCGCCTGCTCCTTGTCGTCAGCTTCGGCGAGGACTCCGGAGGTGAGTATCGTCTCCAGGGTCTTGCGGACGAGGAGGTTGTGTCTGCAGTTCTGGTCGAAGGTGATGTCGCGTCCCCATAGGGCAGCTTCGGCAAGGTAGAAGATGTACGCTTTCTGGCGTGTGGACAGTTGGTCGAACTCGGGTAGCCTGTAGCGTAGCATCTGTATGTCGGCGAATCGCTCGCCGGTGTATTGGAATGTTGTCATGTGTGTAGTGTGGTGTGTGTCCTTTGTGTGATGTGTGTCCTTTGTGTGATGTGTATCCTTTGTATGGTGTGTGTCTTTTGTGCGATGTCTATCCTTTTGATGCGGCGTGTGTCCGTATACCTTTTTATATTGTCGGTAAAACGTGGACGGAGTTGTGTATCCGGATTTGAGTGCAATCTCTTCGAGTGTGGCTTCGGGGTAGTCCGTCATCAGCTTGTGGGCGTACTTGACGCGGCATTGTGCAAGGTACTCTTGGAAGGTCATGCCCATCTCGTTGTTGATGGTCTGCGACAGAAGCGTCCGTCCGATGCCCGTCTCGCGTGCCACGTCATCGGAGGTCAGCCGGAACCGGCGGAACATCTTGTGCTTTATCATACATTCCTTGAGCTGCCTAACGATATCGCCGGGGGTGTGTACAACGTGTCTGCCCATTGGTCTTTATATGGAAAGGGTCCTCTTGCCGTCGTCGGAGATGTCGATGTGCACGACATAGCTGGTGTACGAGTCTGGCTGTGTCAATATGGCATCGAAACGTACTCCGCTCTTGGGACTGGGGGCGGCGCTGACTATTTTTATTTCGGATAGAATGGCTTGCCCGATGTAGGTGTCGGGGATGATGCCCTTGAAATCTGTCTTCTCGATGTTGTGGCCGTAAATCTTTCTGTTGCCGTCGTAGAGGGCAATGAAGACGATGTTGTCGAAATATGTCGTCTCAACCTGTATGCCGTCCGAGTTGGTCTGCTGGCGGTATACCTTGAATGTGGTAGGATTCACTTGAGTGTACGCATGGTATTTTGTTTGTCCGGAGATGATTACACTGTCATTCTTTACCGTTTTCTGCTGGTTGATGGCGGTGCGCTGCTGCGTGTTGCCAGACTTTAGACGGGTACTCTTCGTCAAGCTGATTTCGTCGCCTTCGGAGTTGAAGAATCTGAAGGTCGTAGCGGTGCAGCGTGAGATTTTGTAGCTGACGGACGGATGGTAGTCAATCTGCAGCGTGTCGCCGTAAACGTGGAATGTGGCTGGTGAACTGAGCGTGTCGGCGAAAGAGATGGTGTCGCCTTTGACTGTGAGGACTACGCTGCCGTCTAGTTCGTTTGTCCAGACACCTTGAAGGAGCTGCTTCTTTTCCGTGTCTTCTGTGCGCCCTACCTGCTGGGCATCGTTGCTGCCGCATGCAATAAGGCACATGGCGACAACAAGCATCGGGAGCAGCAGGGAGAGACTTGTTCTTATACGCTTTATCATCAGGTCGAGTTTAAGTGGTATTGATGGTTTTTGCTTTGTTTTTCGTGCTAGGTCATATGTTGGTAATGCAAATTTAGACAAAAAAGTTGAAAGACAAAACATTTTTCAAAAACACTTGCAGAAAGTAGCTTTTTTTTGTTTTTCTTTAGACTACACTTTGCCGATTCGAAAAAAAAACTTACTTTTGCACTCGCTTTGACACATTATTCATGAACGAACTGACACGACATATAGAAATCCTCCTGCTCAATAGCGACTGCGTTGTTGTGCCTGGACTTGGTGCATTTATTACCAACTATATTGATGCTCAGTATGATGCGGAAGCAAGAACGTTCTGTCCTCCTAAGCGGATGGTAGGCTTCAACTGCCAGTTGCAGAACAACGATTCCACCCTTGCGTCCTCCTATGTGGAAGCTTACGACATCAGCTTCCCCGAGGCTCAACGCCGGGTGGAAAGTGATGTAGATACGATAAGGCAGGAGTTAGCTACTTGTGGCAAGTATGATTTTCGTGGCGTGGGAGAGCTTAGGCTGACCTCCGACGGGCGTTACGACTTTATGCCTTGCAAGGCTGGGTTGCTTACTCCGGCATTGTATGCCTTTTCTGCCCTCGCTATAGAACCTGTCGAGCAAACGGACGCTGGACTGGAGCACAGAGAAACGGAGATTCCTCGTATCCATGTGGATGTCAAGCAGACGGCTGCTAATGAGGAGACTTCCGTGGCTAACGCTGGTCATGTACACCTTGTAGACAGAGAGCTGTTGCGAAATGCACTCCTTGCCGCTTGTATGCTCCTGCTCTTTGTCTTTGCAAGCTTGCCCCTGGGACGCAGTACTAAGTCGTTGGAACAGAGCTCTTTCGTTGGAACTGAAGCTTTGATGGAATTTGCAAAGAACCATACGTCCAATATTGCCAAGAAGCTAGATGCTACCACTTTATGCGGTGTAGAAAACGAGCCAAAAGCTGCATCGTTCACGGACGACTTGCCGAAGACTTTTTCGGAAGTGAAGCAAGTGGAGTCTGACAATGCGAAGGCAGCACGCTATACCATTGTGCTGGCAAGCAGGGTTAGTCGGGAAGGGGCAGCTGACTATGTGGCTTCCCTAAAGAAAGCTGGTTACAAGGACGCTTTTGTGCTGGACCGTGCAGGGAAGGTGAGAAAAGTGGTCTACGGACAATATGAGGACATAAGCATCGCAAAGAAGTCGCTTGAAGAATTGCGCTATAAGGATGAGCGTTTTGCAGATGTCTGGGTTGCAGAGCTTTAAGGATGGTTGCTCAAAGAAAAGCTGAAAGACGATTTAAGATACATATTATTTTTTATTACGCCAAATTCCCGAACGATGAAGAGAGTACGTTGCCCTAAGTGCGATAACTATATAGCTTTTGACGAAACGAAGTATAAAGAAGGTCAGTCGCTGGTTTTTCAATGCCCTGATTGTGGAAAAGAGTTTGGCATCCGAATGGGGGTGTCGAAACTTCGCAAACAACAGAAGGACGAAGATCCTACGTCTGCAGAAGCCGACGAGGGCGTAGGCACTATCGTTGTGATAGAGAACGTGTTTCACTACAAGCAGGTGTTGCCGCTCAAGATGGGCGACAATATCATCGGACGCTATATGAAGGGTTCGAAGTGTAACACGCCAATTGAGACGAATGACCCCTCAATCGACATGAACCATTGCATTCTCAACGTCTCACGCGACAAGAAAGGACGGCTAAAATATGTGCTTCGCGACGGACCAAGCTACACTGGCACCTTTGTTGATAACCAGATACTCGGGGATCGCGAACGTCGTGTCATAGAAAACGATACGCTCTTTACCATCGGCGCAACGTCGATAATCCTGAAGACTCCCGACGGGGCAGACGAGTAAAAACATTTTCTTGCGGAGAATACTATGAGAAAAAAGTTCGTGCATACGCTTTGGACTGTCCTCCTCGCGGGGATGCTTGTCATTATCATTGTCTTTACTTTGATATGGAACGGCATTGTCGGGTATATGCCCGATATGCGCGACCTTCAAAATCCTATAGACAGGTACGCCACACAAATATACAGTGCTGACGGCAAGGTGCTGGGTACGTGGAATATGAACCAGGAAAACCGCATCCGTATCGGGTTCGACAAGGTGTCACCATACGTCGTACAAGCCCTTGTCGCTACGGAGGACGTACGTTTCTACGACCATTCCGGAGTAGACTTCATTGCACTTGCGCGAGCCGTCGTAAAGCGTGGACTCTTGGGACAGACCAGTGCAGGAGGAGGAAGTACCATCACCCAGCAGCTGGCAAAGCAGCTTTACTCCGAAACGGCAACGAGCACGTTTGAACGACTGCTGCAGAAACCCATAGAGTGGGTCATTGCCGTCAAGTTGGAGAGAAACTTCACGAAGGAGGAAATCGTCATGATGTACCTTAACCAGTTCGACTTCCTCCACAACGCAGTCGGCATCAAGACGGCGGCTAACACTTACTTTAGCAAAGATCCGAAAGACCTTAATATTGAGGAGGCTGCACTACTCGTCGGTCTATGTAAAAACCCCTCTTACTTTAATCCCGTCCGCCATCCGGAGCGTAGCGAGGAGCGCCGCAATGTGGTGCTCCAGCAGATGCTAAAGGCTGGCTACATTTCCGATGCGGAGTATAGCGAGACAGCGATGAAGCCCGTGTTGCTCAAGTTTCACCGTACTGACCATAAGGACGGCATGGCAACATACCTCCGAGAGTTCCTGAGACGATACATGATGGCGGATGTTCCCCGACGGGAGATGTACCCGGCATGGCAACAGGTGCAGTATGTCATCGACTCCATTGCGTGGGAGCATGACCCCCTATACGGCTGGTGCAACAAGAACTTGAAGAAGGACGGAACACCTTATAATATATATAAGGACGGACTGAAGGTGTTCACCACCATCGACTCGCGCATGCAGCAGTATGCCGAGGACGCCGTATACGCCCACGTGGCAAAGTTCCTCCAACCGGCTTTCAACCGTGAGAACCGCCACAAGCCCAATGCGCCGTTTACTGACCAACTGACCCCGAAAGAGGTGCGCCAGATACTCAACCGTTCCATAAAGCAAAGCGAACGATACCGCACCATGAAGGAGGCGGGTTGTTCCGAGGAGGAGATAAACCAGTCGTTCCGACAGAAGACGGAGATGACCGTCTTTACCTATCATGGCGAGGTGGACACGCTGATGACCCCGCTGGACTCCATACGTTACTACAAGTCATTCCTGCGCTCGGGCTTCTGCTCGATGGATGCAAAGACGGGTGCCGTAAGGGCATACGTGGGCGGCATGGACTTTACGCATTTCCAGTACGACATGGTCATGGAAGGTCGCCGACAGGTAGGCTCTACGATGAAGCCGTTCCTCTATTCTATGGCGATGGAGAACGGGTTTACTCCATGCGACTATGCCCCCAACGTACAGCAGACGTATATCGTTGCCGGCCAGCCGTGGACACCACGAAATGCTTCCCATGCGCGCTACGGTCAAAACGTGACGCTCAAATGGGGATTGGCGCAGTCCAACAACTGGATTTCTGCATACCTCATGTCAAAGCTTGACCCTCACCAGTTCGTACAACTGCTGCATGAATACGGTATCAACAATCCCGACATACACCCATCGATGGCATTGTGTCTCGGTCCGTGCGACATCACCGTAGGAGAGATGACTAGCGCATACACCGCCTTTGCCAACCACGGCATACGTTGTGCGCCGATGTTCGTGACGCGTATAGAGGACAGCGACGGACAGGTGGTGGCACGTTTCGAACCACGTGTTAACGAGGTTATCTCCGAGGAATCGGCATTCAAGATGCTGGTGTTGCTACAAGGTGTAGTGGACGGGGGTACAGGTAGCCGCATCCGTTTCAAGTACAACATAACTGCGCAGATGGGTGCAAAGACGGGTACGACAAACCGCAATTCCGACGCGTGGTTCATGGCAGTCACGCCAAACCTAGTCAGCGGATGCTGGGTGGGTGGCGAAGACCGCGACATCCACTTCGACTCCATGGCGATGGGACAGGGTGCCACGATGGCATTGCCCATATATGCTTATTTCATAAAGAAAGTGTATGCAAACTCCTCGCTGCCGTACAAGTCGACGGACGTGTTTGACTTGCCAGAGGACTTCGACGGATGTACAAAGGCTGCCGACCAGGACGATTTTATGGACATAGAAGATGTCTATGAGTGATTTTTATAGCAAAAATTAGGTCGTTCAAATAATTCTTTGTACTTTTGCAAACGAGTATGGATGTTAAGTGATAACCAATCAACTAAACACTAAACAACGAATTAACAATAAATCTAATCAGAGAAATGAAACAATTCAACGATGACAATTTCCTGCTCGAGACCAAGACGGCGCAGGACCTGTACCACAACCATGCGGCTAAGATGCCTATCATCGACTACCATTGCCACCTCATCCCACAGATGGTAGCCGAGAACAAGCGGTTCGATTCTATCGCACAAATCTGGCTCATGGGCGACCACTACAAGTGGCGTGCTATGCGTTCCAACGGCGTTGACGAGCGTTTCTGTACCGGTAAGGACACTACCGACTGGGAGAAGTTCGAGAAGTGGGCTGAGACCGTGCCTTACACCTTCCGTAACCCTCTCTACCATTGGACTCACCTTGAGCTCAAGACTGCCTTCGGCATCAATGAGACCTTGAACCCAACCAATGCCAAGGCCATCTACGACAAGTGTAACGACCTTATCGCTAACGATCCCAAGTTCACACCACGTGGTCTCATGGAGCACTACAACGTAGAACTTGTTTGCACAACTGACGACCCGGTTGACTCGCTCGAGTACCACGACATCGTTGCCGCTGACCCAACTTGCAAGACTCGCATGATACCTGCATGGCGTCCTGATGCTGCCATGAATATCGAGGCTGCTACATTCGCTGCATACATCCAGAAGCTATCCGAAGTGAGTGGGGTAGAGGTGAAGACCTTTGCCGACCTCGTTGACGCTCTCCAGAAGCGCCACGACTTCTTCGCATCAAAGGGCTGCAAACTTTCCGACCACGGTATTGAGGAGTTCTACGACGAGCCTTACACAGACGCAGAGATTGACGCTATCCTCGCAAAGGCAATAGCTGGTCAGACTCCAACCGTTGAGGAGCAGCGCAAGTATAAGCACGCATTCCTCAAGGAAATGGCTATCATGGACTGCAACGCTGGTTGGACACAGCAGTTCCACTATGGTGCTATCCGCAACAACAACACCAAGATGTTCAACCTTCTCGGTGCTGATACTGGTTTCGACTCCATCGGTGAGTTCACCACAGCGAAGGCTTGCTCACATTTCCTTAACGAACTCAACATGGAAGGCAAGCTCACAAAGACTATCCTCTACAACCTCAACCCATGCGCTAATGAAGTGCTCGCTACCATGCTCGGCAACTTCCAAGACGGCTCTTGCCCAGGCAAGATACAGTGGGGTTCAGGCTGGTGGTTCCTCGACCAGAAGGACGGCATGGAGAAGCAGATGAATGCACTCTCAGTACTCGGTCTGCTCTCACGTTTCGTAGGTATGCTCACTGACTCACGCTCGTTCCTCTCATACCCACGTCACGAATACTTCCGTCGCACTCTCTGCAACCTCGTTGGCAAGGATATAGAGAATGGTCTCATCCCATTCACCGGTTACGAAGAGCAGCGCGTACGTCAGATGATTGAAGACATCTGCTATAACAACGCAAAGAACTACTTCCAGTTCTAAATCTTCGCTCACATACAATTTATATGTATATACAGGCTCAAGGCGCATAAGCTTTGGGCCTGTTTCGTTTGCTTTTTGTCCCTATTTTATACTTTTTTCAACGAAAAGAGAAAAAAGTTACGAAAAGTCTTGCACGATTCAAAAAAAGTCCGTACCTTTGCATCGCATTTGAGAAACCCCTCTTCAAGAGAGCTTTCAAAGAGCACCGGGGTGTAGCGCAGTTGGTAGCGTTCCTGGTTTGGGACCAGGCTGTCGCAGGTTCGAGTCCTGTCACC
>CAVCKM010000070.1:0-34568 GCA_963602765.1 Alistipes putredinis
GTGTACCTCCACGTCCACAAGGTATTCCGTCAGGAGGGAGAAGATGATGAAGAGCATCTGCTGGTAGTGTCCCTCGTAGTTGGTGACGTTGCAGTAGGGGACAGTGCCGAGGAACGTCTGCAGCAGTTGCAGCGCCTCGTCCATCTGCTTCTTGCGGATGAGGGCCGACATACGCGCTATGGTAACGCCGCCGTTCTGTGCGTACATACCCTCGATATAGTTAGGCAGCAGGCTTTGGAAGAGTCCTACCTTTATCTCCTTGTTCGGGAAGTCGAGGGTGTAGAGGGTAGTTTCGCGGTCGTAGTCCTTGATGGTTATGTATCCGCTTTGGTATAGCAGCGGTGTGATGGTTACCATCGTTTCGGTCGGAGCGTCGAAGGCAGACTCCAATGCTTCCATAGGGGCAATGGTGGCAGGCAGTGCATTGTACTTGCGCATCATATTGATGAGGTACGTCGGCGTGCCTGAGGTGAACCAGTATGCGCCCAGTTCCTGTTCAGCGAAGCAGTTGAGCAGGCTGTATGGGTTGAATACGTCAGGCGACTTCTTGGAGAAGTGGTATCCGTCATAGTGCTCCTTGAGCTTGGCGATGGTTTCATCTCGTGTGTAGTCCAATGCATTGGCGAGCATATCGATGTCTTCCGACATGTTTTCCAGCAGTTCCTCCTTCGTGATGCCGCAGATGCCTGCATAGGCATTGTTCATCGAGATGTTGGTGATGTTGTTCAGTTCGCTGAAGATGCTGAGCTGCGAGAACTTTGTGATGCCTGTGAGGAAGACGAAGCGGAGCATGTACTCACAGCCTTTCAGGGGACTGTAGAAGTTGCGCATGACGTTGCGGAGGGTATTCAGCTGATCCGTTTCGTGTGCCACGTCGAGCAGTGGTGCATCGTATTCGTCAATTAGTACGACCACCTGCTTGCCTGTCTTTTTATAAGCGGTTGTAATCAGGTCTTTGAGTCGCAGATTTGCATCGATTTTTTCGCTCTGATATCCCCAAATGGCTTCCTGCTCTTTCAGAATGTCTGCCAAGAATCTCTCCAACTGCTCCCTCTCCATGTGCTTGCCCAAACTCATGTCGAAGTGCAGCACTGGGTATTCCGTCCACTCTTTCTCTAGCTTCTCGACGGCAAGTCCTTGGAATAGTTCCTTCTTGCCCTCGAAGTAGCTGTGCATTGTGGATACAAGCAGTGACTTGCCGAAACGGCGTGGTCGTCCCAAGAAGAAATGCTTGCCGCCAGCATGAGCCATGCGGTAGATGTATTCCGTCTTGTCGATGTATAACTTGTCCGTCTTGCGGATTTCTTCGAACGTCTGTATTCCTATAGGGTAAAGTTTCAGTGCCATGGTAGTCTTGCTCCTAATTTTTTGCAAAGGTAATGATTTTCGTTCAAACACCAACGGCTATTTGAAGGGAATTTGTTATGGGGGACGTTAAGGCTATGCTTTTATCACCCAGTCGGTGATGGTGCGTTGTGTGCTGTCGAAACTGATGCCGATTTTGACCAGCCGTTTGCCTGAGGTGTGGTAGGGGAGCATATAGCCTTTTGTGTCTATCTGCTGGAGAGCCTCTTCGGCGGTCTTGTCCACCTTAAGCTCGAAGACGTAGATGGTGTCGGGCATGTGCATCACGGCGTCTGCTCTGCCGATGGCACTCTTCACTTCCGTGTAGATGTAGATGTTGAGGAAGCTGAACATCAGGTAGAAGATGGTCTGGAAGTGCTTCTCCGTGCGGTTCTCCAGGTCGTACGGAATAGTTGTCATGTACGTGCGCATGTGCTCCAGTGCCGCCTCGATATCGTTGCGGTATACAGCCTTGCAGAATCCCAGCAGGAAGGCATCGTTGTCCGTGCGGCGTGGGTTGACGTAGTGCGGCAGCATGCAGTTGAGCAGTCCGTTGCGCACCTCCTTGTTGGGGATGCCCAGAGTGTACTCGCTGAACATCGGGTCGTACTTCTTGATGGTGAGGTATCCGCTCTGGTAGAGCAGCGGCAGGGCGTCTGTCATCTCCTCCGGCGACAGGTCGAAGCTGCTCAGCGTCACGTCCTGGCTCTCCAGCATTCCGATGTTGAAGTTGTACTTGTCCAACAGTTTCAGCAGGAACGTCGGTGTGCCCGAGCCGAACCAGAATGTTTCTATCTCTTGCCCGTTCATGGCTCTGATTAAGCTGAAGGGATTGAATACGTCTTCAGAATCCTTACTGAAGTGGTAGCCGTCGTAGAAGTCTCTCAGTTTCTCCAGACACTCTTCGTATGTAATGCCTAGTGCCTTGCCAAGTTTCTCCACGTCTGGGCGCATGACGGTGGTCAGTTCCGTCTTGCTTATGCCGCAGATGGCGGAATACTGGTCGAACATGCTGATGTTGTCCAGATTGTTCAGCTCGCTGAAGATGCTGAGCTGCGAGAACTTGGTGATGCCCGTGAGAAACGTGAACCTCAGATAGGGGTCGAGCTTCTTCAGCGGGCTGTAGAAGTTCTGCATGATGCGGCGCAGTGTCTTTAGACTCTCTTTTTCGTGTACTACATCGAGCAGCGGTGCGTCGTACTCGTCGATGATTACCACCACCTTCTTGCCGGTCTGCTTGTAGGCGCGCTTTACGATGCCGTCCAGTTTTTCGTTAGGGTACAGCTCCTTTTCGTTTTTGCCGTACAGCTCTTCGTATGGAGTCAGTTGCAGGTCGAGGTAGTGTTCCAGCTCCTCCTTGTTGAAGTGCTTTGCTCCGCTCATGTCGAAGTGGAGTACGGGGTGCTTGGTCCACTCTTTCTCGTAGTCGGCTATGGCGAGTCCCTCAAACAGTTCTTTCCTGCCTTCGAAATACGCCTGCAGGGTGGATGCAAACAGTGACTTGCCGAATCGCCTTGGGCGACTCAGGAAGACGTATTTCATCTTTTTTCTACAGAAATCAACGATATACTTTGTCTTGTCCACATAGAGGTATTCTCCCTCGCGGATGTCCTCGAAGGTCTGTATTCCTACTGGGTATGCTCTTACAGTCTCAGCCATAATCTATTGGTATTTGTGTTCATTTGGCACAAAGGTACAAATAATTTTCTGGATGCGTGACGTTAATGTTGTTTTTTTTAGAAAAAAGTCTCAAAGTATCATCTTTGAACTTGTGTGGTACTCTATATGGTTGAATAGTAATTGTTTATTGATTATGAGGCTTTTCTTTAGATTGGCAAAAAGTCTCATAAAAGTCTCATAAAAGTCTCATAAAAGTCTCATAAAAGTCTCATAAAAGTCTCATAAAAGTCTCATAAAAGTCTCATAAAAGTCTCATCAAAACAAGTCCCTTATGCCCGCGCCGCGGGCATCGCGTGCCCAAGCCGCGGGGAGTGTGTGCCCGCGCCGTGGGGAACATGTGCCCGCGCCGTGGGCATAGACAGGCATATAAGATGATACTTCAATGATACTTTTATGATACTTTTATGATACTTCTTTACTAAAACGGTGAAATGTCATTAAGCGTATATCGTTTGTAATAAAGTCGTTAGGGAAGATTTATGCGGTCAAGGATGATACTATGAGACTTTTTTACAAATTTCGAATTTTCCACTCCTGCGGATAGAGGTTGTTGGCGCGGTTGCCGATATTCTTTACGAAACCTAACGGGAGACCTTCGTAGCAGACTATGACGAAGCCGCGGGGCGCTTCCGGCGGCAGCGTGATTGCCTCGTGGTGCAGGTAGCGCAGGGCATCATCCTTGGTCAGCTCCGCCGTGGGAAATTTGTCGGCGGGCAGGTTGCAGAGCAGTGCCTCGGCGTGGTCGGGGATGACGGTCTTGCCTTTTGCCGTGCCTTCGTAGTGACCGTTGCTCAGTATGCGCAGTGCGGACGACTTCTTCGCGCTGCGCTTTTCTTTTTTGTTGCAATGGTGAGCGTCTGGTTCGCCCTGCTTTCGCAGTGCCGCCATGAAGAGTCCTTCGCCGTCTGTGGTGCCGGGGATGAAGCGGTATACGGGCTGATCCCAGCCGCTGAGCAGCGACCCCGTGATGTCCCACTCTGGCTTGGTGTCTACGGGCAGTATGTCGGCTCCCATTTCTTCTGCAATCCAGCGTACGTTCTCCTCGTCCTCGCGGAGGTTGAAGGTGCAGGTGCTGTAGACGAGCAGTCCGCCGGGCCTGAGGCAGTCCCAGATGTCCTCGATGATGCTGCGCTGTAGTTGCTGACATTTCATGACGTTTGACAGACTCCATTCGCCTATTGCCCCTTCGTCTTTGCGGAACATTCCCTCGCCGGAGCATGGTACGTCGGTGAGGATGACGTCGAACTGTAGTCCTTCCCTTTTGTAGTCAGCAGGGTAGTTGTTCGTTACTATGACGTCGGGATGCCCCTGCTTCTGCATGTTCTCCATGAGGATGTTGGCGCGACGTCGGTCTGGCTCGTTGGAGTATAGCAGCGAACCTTCGGGCAGTGCGGCGCGCAGTAGGGTGGACTTGCCGCCGGGGGCGGCGCAGAGGTCGAGTGCCGTGAGCGATCGGTCGGTGGGCATGTGCTGGCGCAGTACCTCGTCGAGGAACATGGAGCCAGCCTCCTGTACGTAGTATGCTCCGGCATGGAGTAGAGGGTCGTGGGTGAAGTTGGGGCGTTGCTTCAGGTAGTAGCCGCCGCGACACCATTCTACGGGACGCAGGGTGTCGGGGTGGACGTATCGTGGAGCCTTGAACGGGTTGATGCGTATGCTGACGGGGGCTTCGCCGTCGAAGGCGTCAAGGTAGCGTTGCCAGCGGTCTTCGCCGAACAGCTCTCTGGTGTATGTGATGAAATCCTCGGGTAGGGACATGATGGTCTGAGATTAAAATTCAAAGAATTCGTCGCTGCCTTCTGCTGCGGGCTGCTTGCGTGGGGCAGGAGGGTTCTTCAGGTTGCCTTGGGAGTCGAACATGTTGTATGTGGTGCGCAGTACCTTGAACTCCGTGCGGCGGTTGAGGGCGTTGGCGGTTTCCTGTTCGGCGGGCTTGAGTTTCTTGACGAACTCTTCGGTCAGCACGTCGCCTTCCTTCAGCCAGGAGTAGTGTGCCGCCACTTTCCGGCGTATCTTCTTGGGGGCTGACTTGCCGTAGCCGACAGCGGTGAGGCGGTCGGCGGCGATGCCCTTGTGTATGAGGTAGCGCACCACCTCCTCGGCGCGGCGTTGGGAGAGTAGCTTGTTGTACTCGTCGCTGCCTTTGTAGTCGGTGTGTGCTCCCAGTTCGATGGTGACGTTGGGGTTCTCGTTGAGCAGCATGACGAGCGAGTCGAGGGCGTGTGCGCTTGAGGGCAGCAGCTTTGCCTTGTCGAACTCGTAGAAGATGTTGTCGATGAGCACGGGGGCACTGATGTTGGCAAGGGGAAACTGTAGGGTGTCCGTGTGCGACTCGCTCAACTTCGGTATGCTTATCTCTTCCTTGTGGTTGAGGAATCCCTTGCATGTGGCGAGTATGATGTAGTCCACTCCTGGCTGCACTGTCTGCTCGAACGAGCCGTCGCCGCGCACGCTGAGACGCAGGTTGGTGCCGTCGCTGCCCACCATGCGTACGTCGGCGGCTTGCAGCTCGTAGCCCTCCATCTCGTAGACCCATCCCTTGACGGTCTGCACCACTTCTGGGTTCTCGAAACTGTATATGTGGTCGTAGCCCCGTCCGTCGTTGCGGTTGGAGGAGAAGAATCCGCGGTTGTGCGCTCCTTCGAATGTCATGCCGAAGTCGTCGCCCTGCGAGTTTAGCGGATAGCCGGGGTGCTCGAGGTGATAGCGTCGGTCTGCGCCTACTTTTGCGATGAATATGTCCAGTCCGCCCATGCCGGGATGACCGTCGGAGGAGAAGTACAGGTCACCGTTTGGCCGGAACGTCGGGAACATCTCGTTGCCCGGCGTGTTGATAGGCTCGCCGAGGTTTTCCACACCCATCAGTCCGTTGGCGGTGATGCGTGAGCGCCAGATGTCCAGTCCGCCCTTGCCGCCCGGCATGTCGCTGACGAAGTATAGCCATTGCCCGTCGGGCGAGACGGCAGGGTGGGCAAACGCAGAGAGCGTGTCGCGCGATATCTCCAGTTCCGACGGCTTTCCCCACAGGGCGTCGGAACGTTTCGACACTACGATGCGTGCGAAGCGGGGATATGTCTCGTCCGTGACGCATTGCGTGAGGTACATCTCACTGCCGTCTGGTGTGAGGCAGCATGCGCCCTCGTCGGCTTCCGTATTTAGTCCGGTGCCGATACCTTCAGGTTTGCCCCATTTTCCTTTGTCGTCCTTGGTGGAGAAGAATATGTCTGCACTCTTTGCGCCCGTCACGCCGTTCAGCTCGTTGCCCATGGCATCGTTGCGTGTGGAGGTGAAGTAGAGATACTGGAAGTCGTCGCCGCCGAGCACGGGAGAGTAGTCGTCGTAGCGTGAGTTGAAGATGTCCATCTTCTTCACGGTGTACCGTGAGCCTTCCTTTTTCCATAGTGGTGCTTTCGTAGCGGACTCCAGTCCGCCCTTGACGAGCTGGTCGTCGGGAAGGGAGTCTCTGAGCATCTGAAACTGCGTGAGCGCCGCTTTGTAGTCGCCGTTCTTTAGGAGCAGTCGTGCGTAGTGCAGTTGGTCGTTGACGGTGGTGGCATTGTAGCGAATGGCATTGCGGTAGCCTCCAAGTGCCTTCGCCGTATTGTTGATGCGTTCGTAGCACTGTGCCATTTTCAGTGCCCGTTCGCCCCGCAGCTTATGGTCCTTGGCATCTGTCTTGCCGTAAGCCTTGCGGTAGTTTGTCGCCGCCACGTAGTATTCGCCAATGGCAAGTGCCTTGTCGCCTTTTTTGACAAACGATGCCGCATCGCACCCCACAAGTGTGAGTGCGACGACAAGAATGGTAAATATGTCAAATAACCGCTTCAAGCCAATTGTGAATTCTGCATTATGAATTAAAAACGCTTTCCGCGTTTTCGGTTGTGATGCGTCCGACATCCTCTGGCGTTACGCCGTACACTTCGGCGAGTTTGTCGATGACGTGCACGATGTATGCACTCTCGTTGCGTGAGCCACGGTGCGGCACGGGAGCCATGTAAGGTGCGTCCGTCTCGAGTACGATACGGTTGAGCGGCACGGCTGCGGCAAGCGTCTCGGGCAGGTTGCTCTTCTTGAACGTCAGCACGCCGCCGATGCCCAGCACGAAACCGTCGAACGCCAGCAGCTCCTCCGCTTCGTGGGCATTTCCCGTGAAGCAGTGGAAGACGCCGCCGGGCAGTCGCCCTTCGTATTTGCGCAGTATCTTCACCATCTCGTTCTGCGCCTTGCGGCAATGGATCATCAGCGGCAGCCGGGCTTCGACAGCCCACTGCACCTGCATCTCGAAGGCAGCCAGTTGCTCTGCTTCGAACTCGCGCGACCAGTAGAAGTCCAGACCAATCTCGCCGATGGCTATCCACGGTCTGCCGTTTCCGGAGTGCTGCGCTTCGTCCGCCTGCAGTGTGCTCTGCATTGCTGCGATGACCTCGGCGTAGTCCGCACGCACGTCTTCCGGGTGCAGCCCTATCATGCCGTAGCAGTAGTCGGGAAACTGTCGGCACACCGTCTTTATCGTCTCGACGGACGAGGCGTTGATGCCCGGAACGAAGAGCTTGACCGCTCCGGCATCCTTTGCGCGCTGTACTACCTCGGCGAGGTCCTCGGTGAATTCTTCCCCGTCGATGTGCGTATGAGTGTCTATAAACTGTACCACGTTGTGCTTTACTTGTTGCGTTTCATCATTTTGGCGGCATATTCGCGGAGGGCAGTCTTGTGCTCCTCCTTTACGTTGACAGCGTCGAGGCAATGTATGGCAGCGGCATAGTATTCCTCCATCTTCGCTTTAGCCAGTTTGTCAATGCCTACCTTATTATATATGGCAGTGACGGCGGCGATTTTCTCGGCGCGGTCGAACTCCTTTGCGTCAATCCACCGTTGCAGCTCCGCCTTGTCCTCGCCTTCGGCCTTCAGCAGGGCGTTGATGAGCATATAGGTCTTTTTGTTGTTGCAGATGTCACCACCGATAGCCTTGCCGAATACGGCGGGGTCTCCGTAGACATCGAGGTAGTCGTCCTGCAGTTGGAACGCCAGCCCCATGGCTTCGCCGAAGCGGTAGAGCAGTTCCACGTCCTTTGCGTCGGCACCTGCCATCAGTGCACCAATCTTCATGGCGCAGGCGAGCAGCACGCTGGTCTTCAGGCGAATCATCTCGATATACTCCGCCTCGGTGACGTCGTTGCGGCTTTCGAAGTCCACGTCGTACTGCTGGCCGTGGTTTATCTCCAGCGCAGTCTGCGTGAATGTGGCGAGCACCTGTGGCATCACCTTCTCCCAACCCTCCACGTCTGACTGCTGCATCCACTGGAATGCCAGCACGAGCATGTTGTCACCAGAGAGGATGGCCGTGTTCTCGTCCCACTTCTTGTGGACGGTGGGCATGCCGCGGCGCACGTCCGCCTTGTCCATCACGTCGTCGTGAAGGAGCGTGAAGTTGTGGTATGTCTCCAGTGCCACGGCCTGTGGCAGTATGCGTTCGGCATCGTTGCGCCAAAGGCTGTATGCCATGGTCATGAGCATGGGACGTATGCGTTTGCCGCCCAAGGAGAGGACGTAACGGATTGGTTCGTAGAGACCGCGTGGCTCAACCTCTAGCGGGAGCTGCGCGATGTAGGAGTTTATCTTGTCTAACATATTGGGTAAAACTTATAGTGTGAATGAAGCGTTGAACATGAGGTTGCTTGTCGTGACGTGCTGTTTTGCGTACGAGACGTTTATGGAGAAACGGTCGAGTAGCAGTCCTGCGCCGACGGTGAATCCAGCTCCGCCCGTTGTCGTGCCGTCCTCGCCGTCGCTTACCGTCATGGCGGAAGCGCGGCGGAAGTTGTAGCCTCCGGCTACGTAGAAGTTTTGGGAGAAATATATGTCGGCACCCAGTCGGAGGTGCTGCCAGAAGGAGTAGTCCCAGTGGGTGAGGTCGTCAATGGTCAGCGACACCTGCACGGGCAGTGCCCCCAGTCCCTTGGTGATGCCAACAAGAACGTCTATTGGCATATCTTCAAACTCGTCGTTGTATGCCGACAGCTGACCGCCGAGGTTCTTTGCCGTGGCGGAGAGGGAGAGGTCGTTGTCTTCGTCGTAGTAGTTGAGTCCAAGGTCGATAGCAGCTGCCGTACTGGAGTAGTTGCCTATCTTGGAATACACGAACTTGGCACCGATGCCGCCAACCAGCCGCTTGGTCAGCGTGTACGACAGTATGGCCTCTACGGCGAGGTCTGAGGGCGAGAATGTGCCCAGCTCGTTGCCGTAGGCATCCATCTCCTTCATGCTGCCGTAGTTCATGAAGAACATCTGTCCGCCCAGAGTCAGTTTGTCGTTTATGGCGTGTGTGTAACCGGCGTTGTAGAGGCTCGTTCCGTTGAAGTTGTTCATGTAGCCGAGAGAAATGGTCCGGCTACTCACGGACGAGAGCAAAGCAGGGTTTGACAGCGCCAAAGTGGCGTCGTCTTCGATGATGGAAATGTTCTCGCCGCCAAGTGCCGTGGCGTGTGCGCTGATGGGTATTCTCAGGAAGTTGAACACGTTCTGGCTCTCCTGGGCCATTGCCGTTATGCACGCCACTGCGGTGAGAAAGAAAATAAGAAAAACTCTTTTCATCGTCCAAATAACGTGCTCGTAGCGGTTTTATTATCTCGTTACACATCTTTTGTTGCGTATAAAGCGCGGTAATTGCATTTTTGCCGCTGCAAACTTGTCAATTTGCGATTAAAGCACTAACTTTGCAGTGTGGAAGTCAAGAAGTCATATAAGGCAGACCTTGAGCGCCGTCGACCGTACGTCTTCGCTGCGGCACTCGTAGCGGTGACGATGCTGTTCGTAGGTGCGCTCTTCGTGCCGTACCGCGACCTTGGCACTTGGATACAGGAAATCGTGGAGGACTACGATGCCGACCTTGACATCAAGCCCAAGCAGAACGACATGATTGCCGCCGACGTGCCGCAGGAGGAAGCCAAGAAGATGCACGAAGGCGAGTCAGAGAAGGTGAACAAGGTGGAGACAGAGACAGACCTCCAACCGCAGAAGACGGGCGACGACGTGGTGGAGAAGGCTGGCACCGACGAAGGTACCGACGAGAAGAAGGACGACGACACGCCGGCTCCGATAAACCTCAACAACGAGGAGGAGATAAAGATAGCGGAGCAGTTGCCGCAGTATCCCGGCGGTGCGGTGGAGTTCATGAAGTGGCTCACCGCTACGCTGAAATACCCCGACCAGGCGCTGAAGCAGAAGATAGAAGGTCGCGTCATGGTCAGCTTTATCGTGGAGAAGGACGGGTCGCTGTCAGCGATAAAGATAGAGAAGGGCGTCAACAAGCTCCTCGACAACGAGGCGTTGCGTGTGATGCGGCTCATGCCGAAATGGACCGCAGGAACGGAGAAGGGCAAGCCGTGCCGCTCGAAAGTCGCAATACCTATAGTGTTCGAAATATAACTAAACAACTAAAATACAAAAACAATGGAAAACTTAGACTGGGGTAACCTTGGCTTTGGCTACCGTAAAACCAACTACAACGTACGTTGCTACTACCGCGACGGCAAATGGGGAGAAATAGAGGTTTCTTCTGACGAACACGTAAAGATGCACATCGCTGCTACCTGCCTACACTACGGTCAGGAAGCATTCGAAGGCCTGAAGGCATACCGCTGCCCGGACGGCAAGGTGCGCGTGTTCCGTACAGACGAGAATGCTGCACGTCTGCAGTCTACCTGCCGCGGCATCCTCATGCCCGAACTGCCTACAGAACTCTTCGACGAGATGGTAGACAAGGTGGTGCGTCTGAACCAGGAGTTCATTCCGCCATACGAGAGCGGTGCTACGCTGTACATTCGTCCTCTGTTGGTAGGTATGTCTGCACAGGTAGGCGTGCACCCGGCTACAGAATACATGTTCCTCATCTTCGTCACACCGGTAGGTCCATACTTCAAGGGAGGCTTCTTCGCCAACCCATACGTTATCATCCGCGACCACGACCGTTCCGCTCCGCTCGGTACAGGTATATATAAGGTAGGCGGCAACTACGCTGCTTCCCTGCTGGCAAACCAGAAGGCACACGAACTGGGCTACGCCTGCGAGTTCTACCTCGATGCAAAGGAGAAGAAGTACATCGACGAGGCTGGCGCTGCCAACTTCTTCGGTATCAAGAACAATACGTACATCACTCCAAAGTCTACGTCTATTCTTCCTTCCATCACCAACAAGTCGCTCATGCAGCTGGCTGAGGACATGGGTCTGAAGGTGGAGCGTCGCCAGATACCGGAAGAGGAACTGGAGACATTCGAGGAGGCTGGTGCTTGCGGTACGGCAGCCGTTATCTCACCAATCTCGTACATCGACGACGTGGAGACAGGCAAGCGTTACAACTTCGGCGACAAACCAGGTCCTGTCAGCGAGAAGCTCTTCACCAAACTGCGCAACATACAGTACGGCATCGAAGAGGACGTACACGGCTGGACTCGCGTCGTAATAGAATAATCCCCTTAGGACATCAATTGCCGCAAGATTCTTTTTGGACAGTAATTGCCATTAATGGACCGTTAATTCGTCATTAATTTTAAGGGTTAAATATTCTTGCTCCTTGACCAATATAAATTAATGAATAATTAATGGCCAATTAATGGCAATTAATGTCTAAAAATATCTTCGCGGAGATTACCGTCAAAAAATGACTTGGCGGCAATTACCGTTGCAGATGGCTACACAGATTTTTTTAAGTAAATATGAGTAAAGGAAAACTGGCGAAATTCGCAGACATGGAACGCTACGAAAACGTGTTCCAGTATCCCTTTAGTGTTGTTGACAATGTGCCGTTCGACATGAAAGGCCATTGGCGCGAACAGTATTTTCATAACGATAACCCCATAGTGCTCGAGCTCGGTTGCGGCAAGGGAGAGTACACCGTGGAACTGGCGCAGCTCTTTCCCGACGTCAACTTCATAGGCGTAGACATCAAGGGCGCACGCATGTGGACAGGTGCTACGCTGGCACTCGAGAAGGGACTTAAGAACGTGGCATTCCTGCGCACGGGAATAGAGATAATAGACCGCTTCTTCTCCGAGGACGAGGTGCAGGAGATATGGCTCACCTTCTCCGACCCGCAGATGAAGAATCCGCGCAAGCGACTCACGTCCACCTACTTCATGGAGCGTTACCGCAAGTTCCTCGTGGACGGCGGCATAGTGCACCTGAAGACCGACTCCAACTTCCTCTTCACCTACACCTCGTATATGGTGGACGTGAACAAGTTGCCGCTGCTCTTCCGCACCACCGACCTGTACCACCAGACCGACATCGACGCAGAGACGCAGCGCATCCTATCCATACAGACATACTATGAGAAGATGTGGATAGAGCGCGGACTGAACATCAAGTACCAGAAGTTCCAGTTGCCACGCACCGCTCCCCTCGTTGAGCCGGACGTGGAGATAGAACTCGACGACTACCGCTCGTATCACCGTGACAAACGCTCGTCGCTCGACAAAGCAAAGTAGAGGCATTTTATTTTTATCTGCCTAAAAAACAGTAGAGACATGAATACGCCAAAATCGTTACACGTATTGCCTGCCCATCAGGCAGCCTACCAGGCACAGTTGATGCGCCTACCTTATTATAATATGGTGCGACCCGTGGTGGAGGGCTTCCTGAAGAAGATAATAGACTACGGAGCCTTCTACGTGCGTGTGCACATACAGAGCCTTGACGGCATACTCGAGTCACGCCGCATCAAGAGCGTGATGGAGACGGGGCAGGGTGCTACCAACGGTGGCAAGGAGACGCGCCGCGAAGTGACGGAGGCACTCTTCGGCTGCAAAGCCAACAAGCTCCTGCCGAGCGAATTCCCCAAATACGGTTTCCTCTCGCAGCCAGATGCCCAAAGAGACCTTTACGTCAACGGCGGTATGTGGTGCCAGTACGGCGATGTCTCAATACAGTTGAAGAAAGACCGCCTCTTCCACCGCACCACCCTCTCCGTGGGCGACTCCGTCAACTTCGGACGCTGCTATCAGCTTATCCCCACCAAGGTGGACGACGTGAAGGCTACCTGCATCTGCGGTCTGAAGCACGATGGAGAACCCTTCATGCAGATGCCGGACCCCGTGGCGGCGTATGCCATCTTCGCCCAGTGGATACTGGAGCGCAAGCTGACCCTCGACAACTTCCCACTGCTGGAGGACGTGGCAAGGGACGTGCCGCCCATCTTCGAGTTCTTCGAACTGCAGTATCACGGCGATCTCGACATCACGCAGGATGTGGAGCGCATAGATGTCTCCCCGTCCTCGAAGGAGGAAGAGGAGAAGTTGGAGGAGTATAAGCAGAAGTTCGAAGCCATAGGCGTGAAGTTCTTCATCAACGAAGGCTTGTAGGAGTATTCTGTTCTCATGATGCCATAAACATTAATCCCACCCACGGGTGGACGGTCCATCGAAGTTTTTTGGACTTAAAACAGACAAAAGCACTGTCCTTTAGTGCTTTTGTCTGTTTTGTTTTGTCTTTTGTCCGTTTTGTATCTTGCTGATTTGTTAATATTTCCTACTTTTGCAACCGAGATTTATTCGCTTACTACACTACCTATACAAGAATCTAACCAAAATCTATTAAATACCTAATCACAATGAATGCAATCTTCGATAAAGCAAGACAAAGAGGTCTTGTCGTTGTGGCAATGTTGCTCATCGGGTGTCTGCAGATATTAGCTCAGACACGCACCATAAAAGGTGAGGTGACAGATGCCCAGAATGGTGAACCCCTTATTGGTGCCACCGTCATGGCGGAAGGCGGCAAGGGCGGTGCTGTTACCGACATAGACGGTAACTTCGTCCTCCAAGTTCCCTCTGCCGCAAAGAAAATCAAAGTGTCTTACGTAGGTTATCTGGACAAAACCATCGCCATCTCTGACAACGTGAAGGTGAAGATGGAGTCAGACAGCCAGACGCTCTCAGACGTTGTTGTCATCGGTTACGGTACGGCGCGCAAGAGCGACCTTACCGGTTCCGTGGCTACCGTAAAGTCCAAGGATTTCAACAAGGGACTCGTCTCTTCCCCCGAGCAACTTATCAATGGTAAGGTGTCCGGCGTGCAGATTATGTCCAACAGCGGTTCTGCCTCTGCCGGCAGCACTATCCGCGTGCGTGGCGGTGCATCGCTCAACGCCAGCAACGACCCGCTCATAGTGCTTGACGGTATGCCACTGGAGCTAGGCGGTATTTCTGGTAACTCCAGCAACTTTCTCAGCATGATAAACCCCTCGGACATCGAGAGCATGACAGTGCTGAAGGACGCTTCTTCAACAGCCATCTACGGTTCGCGCGCCTCAAACGGTGTCATCATCATCACCACTAAGAAAGGTCAGCAGGGCGGCCTGAAGATTAACTTCACCACGACAAACAGCGTACAGACACGTGCGCAGATGGTGGACATGCTCGGCTACGACGACTTTGTCAATGCGATAAACACCTACGGCACTGCCAACCAGAAGAGCCTCCTCGGTACTGCCAATACCGACTGGAACGACGAGGTGTACCGCACGGCTTTCGGTACGGACAATAACCTTAGCGTCAGCGGTAGCATCTGCAAGAACCTTCCTTTCCGCGTGTCCGTGGGCTACTACAACCAAAGCGGTCTCGTACGCAAGGACAATGTAGAGCGTTGGACAGGCAACGTAGTGCTCAATCCAAGTTTCTTCCAGGACCATCTGAAGTTGACCGTCAACGCCAAGGGAACCATTAACAACAACTCCTTCTGCAACAGTAGTGCCGTATGGGCTGCCGCAACATACAACCCGACAATCCCCGTCTACTCAGGCAACGACAGCTTCGGTGGCTACAATGAGGCGCTCGATGCAGATGGCTATCCTGTCAATGCCGGTGTAAGAAACCCACGCGGACTTGTGGACGAGTACAACTCTACAAGTAAGGTGACACGTTTCATCGGTTCGCTCGATGTTGACTATAATGTACACTTCCTGCCAGAGCTCAAGCTCCACGCTACGGTAGGTGCAGACTATGCCAAGGGCTACGGCAATATCTATGTACCTACCTACGCGGCACAGTCATTTAACAAGGACGAAAGCCTGAGCGGCAGCGACTACGAGTACGGTCCACAGAAAAATGAGAACCGACTCCTCACCCTCTACGCAAACTACTCAAAGTACTTCGAGAATATAAAGAGTAATCTTGACGTGACAGCAGGTTACGACTACCAGTACTGGAAGAGCAGCACTCCTTCTTACCTCACCAAGAGTGCACAGGGCACAACCCTCTCTACCGTAAAGGCTTCCGACTACCGCCACACGTTGCTGTCATACTACGGACGTGTCAGCTATTCCTACGACGGCAAGTACCTCTTGAACGCTACCGTTCGTCGCGATGCCTCTTCACGATTCTCCAAGGACAACCGTTGGGGCACATTCCCCTCAGTAGCACTCGGCTGGACTCTCACCGAAGAGCCTTGGCTCAAGGAGCAGAAGGTGCTATCCAACCTGAAACTGCGCGCCAGCTTCGGTGTTACCGGTCAGCAGGAAGTTAACGGCAACTATAACTACCTCCCCGTGTACACTTCCAGCGTTACAGGTGCAGAGGCACTCATAAATGGTCAGTACATCACCACATACCGCCCCGAGGCATACGTGGAGAACCTCAAGTGGGAGACAACATCCTCATGGAACTTCGGCGTTGACTTCGGCTTCCTCAACGGCAGACTGGGCGGTTCGCTCGACTTCTACACACGCAAGACAAAGGACCTCCTCGCCACAGTACCAACTGCAGCAGGCACAAACTTCGCAAAGTCTATCACCACCAACGTGGGCAACGTGGACAGCAAGGGTATTGAACTGACCATCAACGCTACACCTATACAGACGAAGGACTGGGAGTGGAACTTAAGCTATAATTTCACCTGGCAGAAGATGAAGGTGAAGAACCTCTCGCTCGTTGATGGTGGCGATCAGACCAACGTCAAGGTGGGACCAAAAATCGATGCCTACCAGTTTCAAGTGCTCACAGAGGGCTATGAGCCATATATGTTCTACGTATATCACCAGCTCTATGATAAGGAGACAGGAAAGCCCATCGAAGGTGCTTACGCCGACCTCAACGGCGATGGTGTCATTAACGAAAGCGACCTCTATCGCTACAATTCACGCACCCCAGATTACATCATGGGACTCAGCACATCACTGCGCTACAAGAAGCTGACCCTCGGCATGAGCTTCCGTGCCAACATAGGCAACTATGTCTACAACGGTATGGCTATGAGCACAGGTGCGTGGGAGACTGTAAGCTACAACAACTCGCAGCTCAACAACCTCAACGCCAGCTTCCTCAATACTGGTTTCAAGACGCGACAGTACCTCTCCGACTATTACGTGGAGAACGCCTCTTTCCTTAAACTTGATAATCTGAGCCTGAGCTATGATTTCGGCAAGATAACCAAGTGGGCGTCACTCACACTCTCTGCTATGGTGCAGAACGTGTTCACCATCACAGGCTACTCCGGCACAGACCCTGAGGTGCCGGACGGCATGGACAACTCGTTCTACCCACGTCCACGTACATACTCCATGAGTCTGGGATTCCAGTTCTAAGGGACGACCTAAGGAAAAGTAAACAAGACCAAGCTATCTTTTAAAAGCGAAAAACAATGAAACTGAAGAATCTATTATACAGTGTGATGATGGGAGCGACGGTGCTGACCAGCGCAACAAGCTGCGTGGGTGACCTCGACCAATATCCACAGACGGAGACAACCTCCAAGGACGTTTACACCTCGCTTGCCAACTACGAGGCTGTGCTGGGCAAGATTTACGCCTCCATGGTGACCAGCGGTCAGGGCAAGGGCGGCGACAACAAGGATATGGAATCAGTGTTGAACAACGGCAACGGTTTCGACTACATGCGTATGTTCTGGAACCTCCAGGAGTGTGGCACAGACGAAGTGGCTTCCACATGGCTGACGGGTGAGAAAACCGATGGTCTGACCTATCTCTCATGGGATGCCGACGACGCATGGGCGTCCGATATGTACTATCGTATATACTATAACATCGCCCTCTGCAATGAGTTCCTGCGCAATGCCAACAGTGCCAGCTTCTCTGGCGAGGAAGCGACGAAGATGCAGCAGTACAAGGCGGAAGCACGTTTTATGCGTGCACTGTTCTACTACCATGCACTTGACCTCTACCGCGACCTCCCGATGGTGACGGAGAATGACCCAGTAGGCAGCTACATCCCACCATATTCCAAGCCACAACAGACGTTCGACTATATCGAGAGCGAACTGAAGAGCTGCGTCAGCGACTTGCTCCCAGCTTCCACGTGCCCCTATGGTCAGGCATCGCAAGGCGCTGCTTACACCCTGCTTGCCAAGTTATACCTCAATAGCGAAATTTATACTGGCGTGGCGAAATATGCCGAGTGCAAGGAGGCGTGCCAGCAGGTGATGAATATGGGCTACACGCTGGAGAGCGACTATAGCAAGCTCTTCAATGCTGACAATGACAAGCGTACAAACGAAATAATTTTTGCACTCCCCGTTTCGGCAGAACATACTGTAAGCTGGGGCGCATCGACATATCTTGTCTGTGGTCAGCTCAGCATGTCCAACACAAACCAGTCGGCAGCAGATTTCGGCGCAACAAACGGATGGAGTGAGTTCCGACTCCGTCCAGAGTTTGTGGACAAGTTCACACAGGACGACATAGACCGCAAGGACGGGGCTGACAAACGCTGCAAGTTCTTCACCGAAGGGCAGAGCAAGTCTATCGAAAGTATGACAACCGAGACGGAAGGCTATCTCTCCGAAAAATGGAGCAACCTGAAGGACGACGGTTCTACTGCTTCCAATACGAGTAGCGATGGCGTGGAAACCGACTATCCACTCTTCCGCTTGGCCGATGTTTACCTGATGTATGCCGAGTGTGTTGCCCGTCTCAAAGGCGACTGGGACCCATGGGGCGGCGGCACAGATGCCTCTGACCCAGCCGTCGTTGCCAGTCGCAAGCAGGGAGCTATCTACTGGATTAACCTCATACGCGAGCGTGCCGGTGCTGACGATGTGTGGGCAAGCAATTATGCCAACGACAACGCCTTCCTCGACCTCATCATCGACGAGCGTGCACGCGAGCTTTACCACGAGGGCTATCGTCGTACCGACCTTGTACGCTTCGATATGTTCACCACCAGCACACCGTACAACTACCAGTGGAAAGGTGGTACGAAAGAAGGTAAGGCTGTGGACAGCAAGTACAACATCTATCCTATTCCTAACACAGAGCACACCGCCAACCCCAACCTGCCGCGCAACGGCTATTGATGCCACGGGAATATAGAATGTTAAACGAAAAAGCTTAAAACAACATGAAAAAGATACTTAGAAACCTTATGACGCTCCTCTGCGTGCTCACCGCACTGGTGAGCTGCAGCGAGAACGGAGATAAGATATATCTGGACGGCTTCTCTGCGTCCAGTCTGATGGCATCCGGCTCCGATGTGACGCTCTCTTTGGCCACCAAAGACGATGTCGTCCTTTCTTTGGCTTGGAAGAATCCCACCCTACTTTCCAGTGACGAGACAATGCCAGCTACCAGCGAAACGTTGCTGACCTATCTGCAGGTTTCCGCCACGCAGGACTTCGCCACAACAAAGGACTACACCGTCAGCAATCTGTCGAAGGCCTTTATCGGCGGCGATCTCAATGCAGCCGCTAAGGAACTCGGGCTGACTCCCAACCAAAGCGCACCGCTTTATTTCCGTATCAAGAGCCAGATGGGAGCTAACCTTGAAGCCGCATACAGCAATGTATGCACCGTGAACGTGACGCCTTACCTCATAGATATGAGTTACATCAACATCTGGGACCAAAACCAGACGAAGATACTGACATACCTCTACTCTCCTAATTCTGACGGTGTATATACGGGCTATATGAACGCCTCCAGCTGGCTTAACTTCAAGGCTAAGGAAAACAACGGAGAAGTCTGGGGTAACTCGTCTACTGCAGGTACGTTTGCCATTGACAATAGCGAGAGCGCATGGACCTGCTGGTTCCCTGGTGTATCCGGCATTTACTATACCGTCATCGACACTCAGAACAAGGAGTGGAAGGCAACGGCTATAACTGCCATGACCCTCAATGGCGAAGCCATGACATACGATGCCGCCAACTATGCATGGAAGTATGTAATCACCACGACTGCCGACAATACTCCAATCAGCATCGTAGCCACAGGAGCAGAGTACAACAAGTCAACAGATACAGATGATGCCTCTGCCATAGCAAAGACCATGAACTATACCCTTGCCGACGGTGTGATGACTGACTCTGAGACAGCTGGTAGCGTGAACATTCCTGCGGCTGGTACGTACACCGTTACCGTAAAGGTAGGTGAGAAGAGCCAACTGGAATACTCTATTGAGGAAGGCGATCAGACTGGGGGTGATGACGAAGACGATTCGGAGTCGGTACTCGACAAAGGCTATACACTTTGTATGTATGATACAGAAAAAAGTACGTTGTTGGCAACCATGACTAAGGAAAGCAGAGGGGTTTATACCTGCACGTACAAGCCTAACTCTTGGGAGAACTTCTACTTCGTGTTCGTTGATGATCAAAATGTTCAGCAGGTAGTATATGGCGCAGATGGAGAACAGTACAAGTTGACATCGTCCGAAGGTTATTGGAAGATCTGGTTTGGCGAAGAAAATGGTGAAACCGAGTATACCGTCACTGCCGATCTAAATACCATGACTTGGAATTACAAATAATATAACTAAACATTTTTAGTTAATCTATGCAAACCTTTGCATAGATTAACTGAAAGAAAAAAGCCTGTTTGTAGAGAAGTATAAATAGAAAACCACTATCTTTGCGACAGACTAACCAAAGTATAGCTACAAACCAAACAAAAACGCAATGAAAAACTTTATAGGAAAAGCAGTGCTGATGGCTTCCGCCCTCCTCTTCTCACTTACGGGAACAAGCTGCAGCAACGATGACAATACCACTCCGGAGAAGGAGAAGACTTACGACATGACGGGCTTCGCCAAGGGGGCAGACGTAAGTTGGCTAACGCAGATGGAGAACTCCGGTAAAATTTTTAAGGATGCCAACGGTAAGACGCAGGAGTGTATGCACATACTCCGCGACCTCGGTATGAACTCCATCCGTCTCCGTGTGTGGGTGAATCCCACCGGAGGATGGTGCGGCAAGGACGACGTAGTGGCAAAGGCGTGGCGTGCCCAGCAGCTCGGCATGCGCTTGATGATAGACTTCCACTACAGCGATTCTTGGGCTGATCCTTCAAAGCAATATGTACCGTCAGCATGGCAGGGCTATACCTTCGATCAGATGAAGCAGGCTGTCGCCGACCACACCAAGGAAGTACTGACTGCCCTGAAGGACAAGGGCATCAGCGTTGAATGGGTGCAGGTAGGCAACGAGACTACAGACGGTATGCTGTGGAACGATGCTGACGGAGACGACGCTCTTGCCGTTACGGGGCGTGCCTCAAAGAATATGGCTAACTTCGCTGCTTATGTCAATGCAGGTTACGATGCCGTCAAAGCGGTGTATCCTTCGGCAAAAGTCATAGTGCACCTCGATAAGGGCAACGACCTCGGACGCTACACGTGGATATTCGACGGCTTGAAGCTGAACGGTGGAAAGTGGGACGTGATAGGCATGTCGCTCTACCCGGACTGGATAACAGACCAGACGTGGGACAAGGTGACTGACAGTTGTCTCGCCAATATCAAGACTCTCTCCGCCAAGTACAACTGCAATGTGGTAGTTTCTGAGATAGGAATGGTATGGAACTCAGAGAACTCGGCTGCTTTCCTTAGCAAGGCTATAGAAGGTTGCAAGGCTATTTCTACCTGCGAGGGCGTGTTCTACTGGGAACCGGAATGCTACAACGCATGGGAAGGTTACGACAAGGGAGCTTTCGACAGTGACGGAAAGCCGACTGCTGCTCTCAATGCCTTCAAGTAAAGATATACACGTGTATGGAATATAAAAAGCTGACACTGACAACTCTGGCTCTGGCACTCTCTGTAGCGAGTATGGCGCAGAGCCGTAAGGTAATAAACTTGCCGTCGTGGGACTTCTCCCGCGACGGCAAGTCGTGGTCGAAAGTAGCCGTGCCGCACGACTGGGCTATCGCTGGTCCCTTCGACAAGAAATGGGACCTCCAGATGGTGGCTATTGAGCAGAACGGCGAGAAAGAGAAGACGGAGAAGTCCGGTCGTTCCGGTGCCCTGCCGTGGATAGGTGAGGGAATGTATAAGATGAACTGGACTGCCCCGAAGGGTTACAAGCGTGCCGTACTTGTCTTTGACGGTGCTATGAGCCAACCCGTGGTGAGCGTCAACGGCAAGGAAGCCGGCCGATGGGCTTACGGATACAATGCCTTCCGCATTGACATTACGCCATACATACAGTTCGGCAAGAGCAACCTCATCGAGGTACATCTGCAGAACGTAGAAGAGAGCAGCCGCTGGTATCCGGGCGGCGGTCTGTATCGCCCCGTTACCGTAGAACTGTACGGCAACGAGAACTTCTCCACGTGGGATACCTTCGTGCGCACCCTGTCGGCTTCAAAGACAGAGGCTGAGCTGGAGGTGAGCGCACGTCTGGAAGGTAAGTCTGGCAAGAACGGCAAGACCGTCGTGGAAATGACCGATGCCAACGGCACTGCCGTGGCGCAGCAGACCATCGACGGCGCGGCGCAGGAGATAAAGACAACCCTGAAGGTGGCTAACCCACAACTGTGGTCGCCTGAGTCTCCCTATATATATAAGGTAAAGCTCACTCGCTACGAAGGCAAGAAGATTGTCGACGAGCAGACCGTCAAGACGGGCATCCGCACCATTGCCGTCTCCAAGCACGGCGGTTTCCAGCTTAATGGCATCACACGCAAGATAAAGGGCGTCTGCCTGCACCACGACCTCGGTCCGCTCGGTGCGGCAGAGAACAAAGCAGCCCTCATCCGTCAGATAAAGACGATGAAGGAGATGGGGTGCGATGCCATACGTACCGCTCACAACATGCCCAGCACCATGCAGATGGAGATATGCGACTCCCTCGGCATGATGGTGATGGCCGAGAGCTTCGACATGTGGATATACCCTAAGTGCAAGAACGGCTACGCCAAGTTCTTCAAGGACTGGAGCGACAAGGACATCACCAATCTCGTCATGCACCACCGCAATCACCCGAGCATCGTCATGTGGAGCATCGGCAATGAGATTCCGGAGCAGTGGAGCAAGGAGGGACAGCAGATAGCCCAGCACCTGCAGGACCTCTGCCACCAACTCGACCCTACGCGCCCCGTGACTCAAGGCATGGACAAGGCTGAGGCTGCCCTGAAGAGCGGTTTCGCACAGACGATGGACGTGCCGGGCTTCAACTACCGCGTGCACAAATACACCAAGAGCATCGAGCAGTTGCCGCAGGGATTCCTGCTTGGCTCCGAGACGGCATCGACGGTAAGCTCGCGCGGTGTGTACAAGTTCCCCGTGGAGGTGCGTTATAAGGACAACGTACCGTATGCCGACGGTCAGTGCAGCAGTTACGATACGGAATACTGCTCGTGGAGCAATCTGCCCGATGACGACTGGCGGATGCAGGACGACTACAGCTGGGTCATCGGTGAGTTCGTCTGGACTGGCTACGACTACCTTGGCGAACCATCGCCGTACGACACCTACTGGCCCTCGCGCAGCAGCTATTTCGGCATCTGCGACCTTGCCGGACTCCCCAAGGACCGCTACTATATGTACCGCGCACGCTGGAACGAGCACGAGCACACCACCCATCTGCTGCCGCATTGGAACTGGCAGGGACGCGAAGGACAGGTGACTCCTGTCTACTGCTACACTGACGGCGTGGAGGGCGAACTCTTCGTCAACGGCAAGAGCCAGGGTAGGGTGAAGAAGGACAAGTCAAGCCGTCTGGACCGCTACCGCCTCCGCTGGAACAACGTCAAGTACGAACCGGGCGAGATACGTGTTGTCACCTACAACCAATATGGCGAACAGGTGGGCGAGGACGTGCACCGCACAGCTGGCGAGCCAGCCCAACTGCTGTTGACCGCAGAGTGTCCCGACAATGCCGACTCCAAGATAGCCTGCATGGTGGAAGGATGCGACGAAGTACACGGCACCAGTCTGAAAGCTGACGGCAACGACTTGGCGTTTGTCACGGTAAGCCTCCTCGACAAGGACGGCAACGAATGTCCTCTTGCCGACGACGAGTTGACCTTCGAAGTGACAGGTGCCGGCACGTACAAGGCTGCCTGCAACGGCGATGCTACCTCGCTCGAGCCCTTCACGGAGCCGCGAATGAAGCTCTTCTCAGGAAAACTGGTAGTCATCGTGCAGAGCAAGGCGCAGAAGGGCGACATCACCCTGAAGGTGAAGGGTGCAAAGCGCAACATCGAAAAAACGCTCACCCTAAAGGCAATTTAAAGATACTTGCACGCACACAAGGGTGTGCAAGAAGAAACTTTCGGGAAAAGTTTGGCGTTTTCATGAATAATGTGTATTTTTGCACACATGAAAGAGCCTAAATCATATATGAGATACATCTGCTGGGTATTGGTCTTGCTCGCTGTGGCGAGCATCTCCAATGCCCAGCGTTTCGTTAACGCTACCCTTGACGGAGCGCAGACTGTCTGCGCCATAACGCAGGACAACAATGGCGTCATGTGGCTTGGCACGGAGAACGGACTCTACAGGTATGACGGTTACCACGGCTATCGCCACTATGACGAACACAGCTTCTCAAACACCCGCGTCAACGCCCTTGCCATCAGAGGGCATCGTCTCCTCTTGGCAACAGGCAATGGTATGCTGCAGTTTAATATGCTTACACACCGCTATGAGTCAACTAAGGCGAGCGAAGAGTACGATGACAAGACAAAGCGCAAAGAGACACGCACGCTCCGCGTTGTCAGTCCGAAAGGTGTGCAGGTAGACTACGGCAGCGACGTGTATGCCATGCTCAACACGTCGAAGGGACGTCTAGTGGGCAGACTGACAGGCTTGTATCTGGGCAAACGCAAACTGCCCATCACGAATGGTACGCAACCACTGGTCAACGCACTGGCGTACGATTCCAAACGACATTGCTACTGGATTGGTACAGAAGGTGACTTGTATCGTGCCGACCTCAGCTTGAGCAGATTTACGAAGGTGCCGGTGCTGTCCGGCAATTCCATAAAGTGCCTCTCACTTGACGAGGATGGTAACTTGTATATAGGCACCGATAACGGCTTGTACGAGATGACAAGGTACGATGCCGTGACTCATTATATCCATGACTCCAACAATGCCTCCTCTATACCCAACAACATCGTGTGGGCCTGCTATGTGGACAAGTGGCAGAATGTGTGGATAGGTACCGACAATGGACTGTCGAGACTTGCTACAACGTCCAGTTACCAGTATGTCCCGCTGGACAAAGTGACCGCCTCCAGCGAAGGCAACTGCCTGCATGAGATAATGCAGACCCGCAGCGGCGAATGGTGGATGGGTGGCACCAACGGAGTGATACGCTTCAAAGCTCCGGGAGGCTTTTCGCGCAATCCGATATATAGCGACGTGGCATGGTATAAGCAGAATAGCGCCCAGCACTTCTTGAGCCACAACCGTGTGCGCAAGATATACGAAGACAACGACGGAGACGTGTGGATATGTACCGACCACGGCATAAACTTGTACGACCGCACGGCGGGACAGTTGCGCAATTTCATCGTCTACGACCGCTCGCACAGATATTCCACCGCATGGGCGTACGACATTCTCCAGGACAGACAAGGGCGGATGTGGATGGCTTCCTATATGGGTGGGGTATTCGTCATTGACAAACACCAGCTGTTGGAAGGCAAGACCATTGCTGACATACACTTGGCAGACAAAGGCGGCAATGCTCTCTTCGGTCTGCATGTAGGACAACTCGTCATGGACGGCAATGGAATGGTATGGGCTTCCACCAACAATCGCCTGGACCGAATAGACCCACGCACCATGAAGGTGGAACACATGGAACACGCCGATGTCGTCAACTATCTCATGGCAGATGCCAAGGGTAACGTGTGGACGGGCGGCAACAAGGAGGTGAGGTGTTTCGTCGTGGACGGGCAGAGTAAAGACAGACAACCGACCGTACGCGTATGGGACGTCGGCGGAAAGGTCAGCACCATGTGTGAGGTGGGCGAAAATATCTGGGTGGCGAGTGGCAAGGAGTGCAGTGTACTCTCGCCAGACGAGAAGAGTATCCGTTTTGCCATACCGATGATAACGCCCTTTGCTATGTACTATTCCCCCTCGTCATATCAAGTGGTGATGGGCGGAAACGATGGCTTTGTCTCCATCGATGAGGCGGTGGCAATACCGATGAGCAGCCATGCACCGCTGCTCTTGTCGGGAGTGGTGGTAAACGGTGAACTGCGTCACGAGTGGCGGAAGGATAAACTGACGTTGGAAAGCGACGAGAACAATTTTACTTTGCAGTTTACAGACCTCCCGTTCACCAATAACCTGTCGGACGTGTATGCCTACAAATTGGAGGGAAGCGACCACGACTGGCAGTATAAGACGCATGGTGATATAGACATAACATACAACGGGCTTCCATACGGCAAATACCACTTCGCTGTGCACATCGTGACAGGTGAGGGAAAAATTGGTGACGAGGTGTACTCGCTCGACATCCGTATCCTGCCGCCATGGTATCTGACGGTATGGGCAAAGCTACTTTACCTTATTATAATAGTAGTCCTGGCAGCAAGTCTCATGCGGTTCTACTTCATTCGCAAACGTCTGGCAGAGGAGCGTCGTCAGAAGGCGGAGATACTGGAGCAGGCGGAGGCACGTATGAATTTCTACAACCGACTGACCGAGGGACTGAAGACGGCTGTGGCGCACCGCTCATTCGAGGAAATCACAGAACTGACGGCGCGACTGCTCGACATGCCGGCTGCCGAGGACACGTCTGTTGTCACAGAGCCGCAGTCTCCTGCTATGGACGAGGCGGATGCCCGTCTGCTGGAGGAGATAAACAAGGCAATAGAGACGCACATGATAGACTCCGAATTCAACGTCACGCGTCTGCAAGAGGTGGTAGGCTTGGGCAACAAGCAGCTATACCGCAAGATGAAGACGCTGACGGGGCACACACCCGTGGAGTACATCCGTGACATGCGCCTGCGTAAGGCGGCGAAGTTGCTGAAGGCTGGTAAGTTCAACGTGTCCGAAGTGATGAACACTGTAGGCTTCTCCAACAGTAGCTATTTCTCCAAGTGCTTCTCTAAAGCATTCGGCATGACCCCCACCGAATACATGAAGGAAACGCAGTGATGCTAATTATTCTCAAGTCACTTGGATGTCAACTCAAGTTTGCGGTTGGAGTTGTCGGCGAGCACCTGATTTACGATGGCGGTGATTTGCGCCTTCAACTCGTTGATGAACTGGGCGGCGTCGTACTTGCGGTGCTCTATGTCGCGGAGCTTCTTCTCCCAGATGCCCGTGAGTTCGGGCGACTTCAGCAGATCCTCGTGGATGATGTCTATAAGCTCGATGCCCATATTGGTGGCAACGATGCGCTTGCGTTCACGACGTATGTAGTTACGTTTGAATAGCGTCTCGATGATATTGGCGCGCGAGGACGGACGGCCTATGCCGTTCTCCTTCATGGCAGCGCGCAGTTCCTCGTTGTCCACGAACTTGCCTGCCGTCTCCATGGCACGCAGTAGCGTTGCCTCGGTGTAGTAGGCTGGAGGAGTGGTCTGCTTCTCTGTCAGCGTAGGCTTGTGCGGACCGCTCTCGCCCTTGTCGAAGTGGGGGAGCGTCTTCTCCTCTGTGTCGTCCTTCTTCTTCTCGTCGTCGTCCTGCGCTGCAGAGCCGCCTTCTTGCGGTTGTGATGCAGTGGTGGCATCCTTCTTTTCAAATACCACGCGGAATCCCGGGTCGAGAATCTCCTTGCCTGATGCCTTGAACGGTACGTCGCCCGCCTTGCCCTCCACCGTCGTGGTGGAGAACTTGCAGTCGGGGTAGAACACGGCGATGAAGCGGCGTGCCACGAGGTCGTACACCTTGCGCTCGTTGTCGGTCAGCCCGATGGGGACAACGCCCGTGGGGATGATGGCGTGGTGGTCCGTCACCTTCGAGTTGTCGAACACCTTCTTGCTCTTCAGTAGTTTCTTTCCGCCGATGGCGCGTATGAGTTCGGCATAGGGTGCCACGCCGTTGAACTTCGTCTGGTAGACGCCGTTCAGCGTCTGCGGACATTTCTCGTAGATGTCGTCCGTCAGGTACTGGGTGTCCACACGTGGATATGTCGTCACCTTCTTCTCGTATAGAGTCTGGATGAACCCCAGTGTCTGCTCTGCCGTAAAGCTGAACTTCTTGTTGCACTCCACCTGCAATGTCGTCAAGTCGAAGAGTTGCGGAGGGCGTTCCGTACCGTTCTTCTTCGTCACGGAAGTCACCTCGAACGGCTTGTCCTGTATCTCTCCGAAGGCAGCCTCGCCTTCTTCCTTTGACGTGTATTTTCCCTTCGTGGCGGTAAACAGCGTGTCGCGGTAGACAGTGGATAATACCCAGTAAGGCTCTGGTTTGAAGTTGTCTATCTCTTTCTGACGGTTCACTATCATGGCCAGCGTGGGTGTCTGCACTCTGCCGATGGAGAGCACGCCGCCGCCGTCCTTGCCGCGCTGGGCGTTGCTGCGGTATTTCAGGGTGTAGAGTCGCGTGGCGTTCATGCCCAGCAGCCAGTCGCCGATGGCACGCGAGAGTCCCGCCATGTAGAGCGGCTCGTACTCCTTCTGGTCCTTTAGCGTGTTGAAACCCTCCTTGATGGACTCTTCCGTAAGCGACGATATCCACAGTCGCTTCACGGGGCATTTGGCACCTGCCTTCTGCATCACCCACCGCTGAATCAGTTCGCCCTCCTGGCCGGCATCACCGCAGTTGACGATGCTGTCGGCGTTCTGCATGAGGCGTTCTATGACGGCAAACTGCTTCGTGATGTGTTCCTGGTTGATGAGCTTGATACCGAAACGTTGCGGTATCATGGGCAATGCGCCAAGGCTCCAACGCTTCCACAATTCGGTGTAGTCGTTGGGCTCTTTGAGCGTGCATAGGTGACCGTAAGTCCACGTCACCTGGTAGCCGTTGCCTTCAATATATCCGTCACACGTTTTCGTGGCACCCAGCACATGGGCGATGTCCCGTGCCACACTCGGTTTCTCTGCGATGCAAACAATCATATTATTAAAAACTGAATAATCCGTGCAAAGTTACTACTATTTTTTCTGTTTTTGGGTGTTTCCTTCGTGTTATCTTGAAAAATAGTATTATCTTTGCATTATGAACAACATCGCAAAAGCCCCCAAAGACAACTGTAAAGCCAGCAGTATAGAATGTGTTTACAGCAGAGTGTGCACCCTGCCGCAGGGTGCCGGATTCCAAATAGAGTATCTGCCGAAGATGCTCATCGAGGACACGTTCGACCATAGCAGTGCCCACGTGCACGACTTCTACGAGATACTGTGGTTTCAGAGCGAAGGCGGTAAGCACACCGTCGACTTTCAGGAGTACGACGTGCATGAGAACATGATATTCTTCCTCACACCAGGCGAGACGCACTTCTTCGACGGCAAGACCCGCCACACGGGTGTCATCATCAAGCTCTGCACCGACTTCCTTCGTGATGAAGGCGACGAGGCAGACATGTTCCTTAAATATAATGTGCTGAACGCCTTCGACCAGTCACCGTACTTCACGATATCCCCCGACGGTGCGTCCCGTCTGAAGGAGATCTTCCGTCACATGGAGGAAGAGCAGCAGCTGTCTGACGGCATGGTGCACGCCGAGATGCTCCGCACGCTGACCAAGTTGTTTATGCTCACCGCCCAGCGCTACGGCACTCGTGAGAACATAGCGCAACTGAGCCTCTCCAACCGCCACCACTACACCTATGTAGAGTTCAAGAAGAGCGTGGAAAACCAGTTCCGCAGTCTCCACACCGTAAAGGAATACGCCGACCTGCTGAACATCTCCACCAAGACTCTGACGCAGTGTGTCACGGAGTGCTCAGGCAAGTCGCCCCTGACCATCATCAACGAGCGCATAGTCTTGGAGGCAAAGCGTCTCCTGCGCTTCACCGACATGATGATAAAGGAGATAGCCTTCATGCTGGGCTACGACGACCCCTCATACTTCGTCAAGTACTTCAAACGCCAGACTGGGTACCTCCCGGCTGACTTCCGTGCGCAGAGCAACGGATGAGCCTTGCACTATGCAGGATAAGCCTAAACTTGTTAGTGGATAATGACAATTTGTTTGTCGTTGAAAGCACTGTTGGCATCGATCAGTTGCAACAGCTTGTTCCTATGTTTTTTAGGCAGAATGCAAGAAAAGCCAACGATACTCCTTGCGGAATAGAAAAAACTTAGTAACTTTGTCCACGATAAAAGTAAGTATGCTATGTCAAAATACATCAATCCGTTTACCGATATCGGTTTTAAGAGAATATTCGGACAGGAAGTGTCTAAGCCGTTGATACTTGATTTTCTGAATCAGTTGCTTGCTGGTCAGGAGCACATCAACGACTTGTCGTTTCTGGATAAGGAGCAGCCTGCCCTGTACGATGACGACCGCTCGCTGATATATGATATCTACTGCAAGACGGACAGCGGCAAGAAGATAATCGTAGAAATGCAGAACAAGTCTCAGCCGTACTTCAAGAACCGCAGTATATACTATGTGTCGGAAGCCATAGCGCGCCAAGGTGAACGCGGGGCTTTGTGGCACTATAAAATTGACGCGGTATATTTGGTGGCATTCCTCAATTTCTGTCCGATGGATTTGGACAAGAAGTTCCGTACGAACGTGCAGTTCGTTGATGTAGACTCGAAGACCGTATTCTCGGACAAGATACGCATGACTTATCTACAATTGCCACTTTTTAAGAAGGAGGCCGACGAGTGTGATAACGATTTTGAAAGATGGATTTATTTGCTGAAAAATATGGAGACACTGACAAGATTGCCCTGGGCTGCCAAGAGTGCAGTATTCAGGAAGTTGGAGGAGATAGCCGAAGTGGCGTCGCTCTCGCGTGAGGACCGTCTGAAGTACGACGAAGGTCTTCGCAAGTATCGTGACACGATATCTGTTCTTGAAGGAGCCAGAATGGACGGCTTGGCACAAGGCCGTGCAGAAGGCATGGCACAGGGTCGTGCTGAGGGTCGTGCTGAGGGTCGTGCTGAGGGTCGTGCCGAGGGTCGTGCCGAGGGTCGTGCCGAGGGTCGTGCCGAGGGTCGTGCCGAGGGTATGGCTAAAGGTCGCGCAGAAGGCGAATTTGTCGGCAAAATTGCAGTGGCTAGGGCTATGCTTGAAAAAGGAATGCCTGCAAATCTAATATACGAAATAACAGGACTGACAATAGCCGACATTCTTCCTGATGCCAAATAGAGTGGGGGATTTCGATTTTATTGGTATGCTGGCTTGTTCCATTACAATTATGGCTTATTCTGCACGTGTGCAGAATAAGCCATAATTTATTAGTGGGTGATGACAATTTGCTTCTCGTTGAAGGCACTGCTGGCATCGACCAGTTGCAACAGCTTGTTCCAGTTGGCGACAGGCTCCTCACGGTGCAGGAAACTCTTGCTTACATGCAGTACCACCTTCCCGGTTTCTGTATTTGCCTTTACAGAAAAAGTGCCGCAGTCATTGCTGACTGATGTCTCCAGCTTCTGCAGGGACTCCTGTGAGGCCTTATAGCCGTCCGGCAGTGCTATTTCAATATTCCAGTCGTCCACGAATGCCATCCTGCGCCAGACTGCATCGTGGCGTATGCGGTCGTTCCCTGTGATTTTCAGCTGATGTCCGATGAGCTTGCCCACAGAGAGCACCAGACTGTTCCCGGCCCGTTTAACCAAGCCGTCCATATCATAGTCGACGTGATAGACGAAATCGGCACTGTCCTTGCGGATGCCCACACAGTCTACGCCATAATCGTTTACCTTGACAGGCTCGCTGTCGTGATAACCTGTTATCTCGTCCTTGAACTGGTCGGGTTGCTCCTCTTTCTTGTACTCGGCAAAGACAGACTTCATGGCGGAAGCGTCTTTCTTTTGAAAGGCACTGTAGGGGTTGTCCTCATCGTACTTCAAATAGCGCCAATAAGCAGCTAACTGCTCCGGACCATATATGAAATAGCCGGGCGAGCAGACCGCTTGACCGTACTCTTTCTGTGCACCGGAATAATCCACACAACGACGGATGTTCATCTTGGTGCCGTCGATGCTGGCCTTGACCGTAACCAAAGCCTTGTTGTTGGCAGCCTGACTAACTGGAATTTCGAAAGGGGCATCAACATCCTGCATGTATGCCTTGCGCCCTTGGTATTTATAAGGAATGTCCGAAGCCACTCTTGGACAGCTGCCGGGGAAATAATACAGGTCAGTCCCTTTGAGACGGAAAAACCATGAGGTGGAATTGTAGTTGATGAGCTTGTCGACAGGCAGTTCGCCCACGGGAGTTGTGATGCCCATCTCCAGTTCTACACCCAACTTGCGTAGGTAGTTGGCGGTAGAGTTGATAGACTTTTGACTTGTACCTTCGACGACAAACTCAAAGGAATAAATGCGGTCGGCTTTCTCCTCGGCAGACATCGACTCGTTCTTGGCTGACTTGTAGACACTTCTTCCCTGACTGATAGCTCCACTGGCCGAATAACCACTCTTGGTAATATAAGACTTCATCAGTTTCCAGTCGTCCTGCAGGATGGGTGCGACATCAGGGTTAGCACGGACTCCCTTCTGACGCATGGCTTTCTCGACAACTATAGTTTTGGTTTGCCCTCTTTCACGTCCACATAGTCGTCGAAGTCGACCACCTGTACCTTACCGTCTTTCTTTAGCACACGGATGCCCAGAATGGTGTTGGTCTTGTTGTGGTATACGCCTTGCCATTTCTTCGATTTTGTACGGAAAGAGAACTCCGAGAAATCCTTCAAGGCTTTCTTGTCGTTGATCTGTATCAGCATACGCTCCATGTCATTGCAGTCTATCTGACGCGTCAGACGAAAACTGGTAAACAATTCGCTCGTGGCCTTGCGATAGTAATCGGTGTTCAGCTCCCGGTAGTAAGAGAGTATCACGGCCGACTCATTCTTGTACTTCTCGGGCACTGTGCGTTTCTTGAAGTCTGCGGGGGTATCATCCCATACCTCCTTCCTTACTTCCTGTGCCAACTTGAGATAGTCGGACTTCTCGTCAGCCTTTGATGGTATGCAAACTATCTGCATAATCAAGAGGATAAAGGCAACTCCCCTCATCTTAAAGTTTTTCATAGGCTCAAACTGTTTTGTCAATCATATTATTGTTTGGTAAGTATAACGACTTGCTCATTGCAAGCATCTTTCCATTCCGATACCAGTTGGTTCCATCGGGTAAGGTCTTTGAATGCAATACGCCTATCCTTGACGATGCACTCCTTCCTCATCACGATGCCGTCTCCTTGTCTGGAGAAGGTGCGGCGCAAGGATACCCAAGGTGTGTTAGCTTCGTAAGGAACAGGCAATTCCTGCAAACGCATAGTGGGAGGCAGGGACAGCTTGACCTCACGCACTACCTGAGCCATGAGGTCTAACATATAGTCGGACGTTCGCCCGGCGGTATCTACCCTTGCCAAGAGAAGGTCTGCATCGGGATTCATATCGATATACACCTTGCCGTCGACCGATAATCCCACATTGCCCTTGAAGAAGGAAGCCGAAATGGCGAGGCAGTCATCCTGGGGACGGTTGCCTGTCATCTGAATGTCCGACAGCTTGTCTTGACCCTTGTTTGCTCCCAACATGTGAGCCAAGACCTGTGGCTTGTCATCTTGCGTAGCAGCGTCGTAAGACGACAACAACATTGCCTTGAGGTCTCCCAGCCAAGATGAGCGAACCTTGCCGCGCATTGCAAAGTTGCCGTCCTCCATGGCAGAGAGTACACCGTCGTATGCCGCCATAGAGGAGCAAGTGGCCGCCGGCAGTATCGGCAATGTATATACCTTGCATCCTGTTCCTTCCTCAACCAAGGCCTGCCGTCCCTGTATATTAACAGGTACGTACCCCAAAGGAGTATATGGATTTGTGGCATCCAAGTATAGCGTTTTGCCATGGTGGAAGACCGTACATATAGCATGGTCGATAGAGGCTATGGTAGTGACTTCTTCTGGGGAATAGGGGATGTCGTCGGTACCGATGTCTGTTTGTCTCGCATCAAATCCCTGGGTCTTGAGCAGGGTATTGAGCAGAAGTGCCATTGCCTTGCAGTCGCCATAGCGTTTGCGCAAGGTTTCGGCCGGAGTGGCAGGTTGGTGGGCTGAGATGCCTGCCTCATAGGCCAGATAGCGTATGTTTTGCTGTACCCATGCATACGTGTTGGCTATCTTCTCGTAGTCGCTTTTGGCTCCTTTGCCAATCTCTGCCAGTATTTCTGCTTGGTTGGGAATCGTACAGTCAACGTCAGCCAACTGGCGTGACCATGCAAACATGTCTTGTATGTCCTTGAATGAACCTAGAACGAGCAAATGTGGAGCTATATAGTCCCATGCGGGTGCTCCCGAGTCAGCAGAATATGCAGGCAAACCATGTATGGTATAGGTGAACACGGAGTCGCCTGCCTCGTTGGTTGTGGCTGTCTTGACTATACCCTCGGAGAAGTTGCACTCTTTGAGATGATATTGGGCAAAGGCTTTAGGTATCACCACCTGTACAGTCTTGTTCTCCACGTAACTGTCCTCACACAAGGGGATTGTCGTAAAATAAACAGGATTGGTGAAAGTGCGTTCAAAAGAGGCCTTCAAGGTTTTGCCCACTTTCGGTATCTGATAATTGAAATAGCAGACCTTGGTGTCGTCAAAGAAGGTGTTCCTTGGTGTGGCAGATTTGTAAAGGGCTTTTCCCTTGGAGGATGCCTTGTCCAGACGGATGAAATCGCCGTAAAAGACGCTTGGCTGTACAAGTGCTCCGTACTGGGTCACCCCATATTGTATCTCCATGGCATTGGTTATCTCCATTCCACCATTATTTCCTTCCCTGAAGACATAGGTGTCCTTACAGTCGAGGATATGCACATTGTCACTGCCCCCTTGTGCCGCTGCAGTCATAACCGGCAGCAAGTAGAAGCCTACAAATATATGTCGAGTTGTCATAATCAAATAGTTCGTTAAATATTTTATGATGTGTTGGGCGGTCAGCCATACAGACAAAACAAACAATATTTTGGATGTGCGTGTAAATATACTGAATTCCATTGGATTACGCAAGCATACATGATTTTTTTGTATGTGCCCATGTAAAATGAAGATTGAGGGTGCGCCAAGGGCATTGAGGCGAACTTGATATTGCCAAAACAAAAAGAAGCGCGGACCTCTCGGTCTGCGCTTCTTTTTATGTTTAACTTTTTATCCTTTTCTGTACAAAAGACTGGCTTCACAGCCTATCTTTTCGTCATCTTGGAGTTAAACACAATCTTTTACCTAATAACTAAAACCTAA
>CAVCKM010000071.1:0-7626 GCA_963602765.1 Alistipes putredinis
TTGTCATATAAGGGAATTTTGCACTTACTTCAGGTCTTTTTTTGTCATATAAGCCCATTAATAATAATTCTATCCGGATGGAAAAATAATATTAATGGATAAAAATTAATGGTCAATTAATGGCAATTAAAGTCCTAAAAAAACATTCAAGTCAAGAGCGATCAGTCGGCTTCGCGGGCCGTGACGCTCTTGTTGTAGTCCGTTTCTGTCTGCGGGATTACCCAGCACCAGTTGTTGTAGTCGGAGGGCTGTACTGTCATGACGAATGTGGAGTAGAAGCTGCCACCTTGCTGATAGCCCTTGCGGACGATAGGGAGCTTCCAACGCTTGTAGTTGAACCAGTCGTGGCCCTCGCCCCACAGCTCTATGCGGTTGTAGAGGCGTATCTCCTCGAGCAGGTCTTCGCCGGCCAGCTGGTCGCATGAGTACTCGGGGTTGCGTCCGGAGGTCTTGTTGAGCGTTGTCAGTGCGGCACGCGCCTCGGCTTCCTTGCCCAGATGGTAGTCCGCCTCTGCTTCTATGAGGTACATCTCGGACGAGCGGAAGAGGTTGAAGTCGCCCACGCTGGGCACTTCCTTCGCCCTCTGCTTTATCTGCATGAGGTAGAAGTAGCGCGCTGCGTCGGCATAGACGTAGCCTTCGTATGCCTCACGCAACCAAGCAATCACGGTGGAATTGCTCACCAAACTGGTGCTTGCGTTATAGTATCCCGTCGGCAAATCAATAAACAGCTGGCTGCGCACGTCCGTTTTTGGTATCTGCACATACAGTTCCTTGCTGATGGCAGCTGCATAGTTTTTGCATTTTGTCGAGGTGGTGTTGCTTCCTTCGTGTGAGAAGAAGCCGTAGTACGCCAGTGTCTCGTCGGTCTGTGAGTGTACGCTCCATATCCATTCCTTGTTGGGTGTATTGAATCCGCTGATGTACTCTTCGTTTGACATGAGCGGATGGCTGGCGTACGCCTTCTGTGCCATCTGTGCTGCCGTAGCCCAGTCCTCGCGGTTTAGAGCGCTGCGTGCGTAGACGGCATAGGCTGCCGAGAGGTCGGGGAGGTAGTTGCACGTTGCGTCACGCTGCACTCCGCACTTTGTGAAGAGCGATATCGCCTCGTCGAGGTCGGCGTATATCTGTTTGTACGTCTCTGCCAGTGTAGAGCATGGCACGTCCGGGTCATTTGCCGCATAGTCAGTCAGACGCAGTACGACGCCTCGTGAAGCACCGTTGTTGCTGTCCTGCCACCGTTTGCTGTACAGCTGCACGAGCATGTGGTACGAGTAGGCACGGAAGGTCAGCGACTGTGCCTTGAGGAACATGCGCTCGCCTTCGTCTCCCTCCGCATTGTCTATATTGCAGATGACCTGGTTGGCATTGGATATCAGACGGTAGTAGTAGTACCATGGGTACTGCGAATACTTGTCTGTAGCGTCCTCCAGCGTCATCATGTTGGAGAGTTTCTTTGCTCCTGTATAGGCGCAGCGCTGATAGTCGTTGCCTGGGTAGTTGCCGTAGAGGGTCTTTATGGTGCCTTCTCCGTTGAACCATTCGTTCTGGTACTGCATTGTCATCACGCGTGCCATACCGTTGACCGCAGCCTTCATACTGTCCACGGAGGCAGTGACGTCCTCCACCTTCTTGCCGTAGTTAGGGTCTGGCGACAGTGTCAGCCAGTCTTTGCTGCACGATGTCATGCAGAGCACTGTGGCTATGAGTAAAAATACTTTCTTTGTCATGTCGTTAGAATTTCAGGTCCATACCGAGGGTAAATGTCCTTGCGGATGCCAGTTTGTAACGGTTTATTCCGTTCACTGTCTGCTGTGGGTCCATTCCCTTGCGTGCGGAGACGGTGAATAGGTTCTCTGCGGTGAAGCTGAAGCTCAGCCCCTGTATGTGCATCCTTTCGAGGGTGGCAGCCGGCAGGGAGTATCCTACGGTGAGGTTTTTGAACGTGAGGTAGTCGCCGCTGACGAGGAAGCGTGACGAGACGGCGTTGTCGTAGGTGGATGTCGTCGGGTTTATCTCCGGCACTCCGTCTGCCAGCAGTCTGTCTGCCGACTCTTCCGTCATGCCCTCCGGTGCTGCCGTCCACGACTTCAGTATGTCCTGGTGGTAGCTGTGTGGGTTGCCGTCTTCGGTGCTCATCATCTCGCGGTATACGTTGTCGAAGACCTTGCCTCCGAGTTCGAAGGAGAAGAGTGCGCTGACAGTGAGTCCCTTCCAGCGCAGTGTGGGTCTGAAACTGCCGTAGACGGTAGGCAGTGCCGACCCGCAGAATTCCTTCTGTGCGTAGGTGGTGTTGTTGACGTAGTATTTGTCGCCTATCTTCGTCACCACTTTTGTGATGTCAGCTCCCTCGGCATTGCCTGCCACGACCTGTCCATTGTTGTCCTTGACGCAGTAGTCTGCGAGGTTGGCGGTGTAGAGGGAGCGGCCTGTGAGCTGGTCTACTCCTGCGAAGTCATAGAGGTAGTAGCTGTACATGCTCCTTCCTTCTTCGATGCGGTAGTAGTCAGACATTATGCCGTCCTTGTTCTGCTCGGGCAGTGTCTCCACGCGGTTCTGCACGTGGGTGAGGGTGACGGCGAAGTTGAAGTTCCAGTTCTTCTTCTTTATGATGTCCACGTCGGTGGCCAGTTCGAGTCCTTTGTTGCCGATGTCACCTATGTTGCGCATTATTGCAGAGCCAAAAGCCGCCGTGGCCGTTGAGCCGGCAGAGCCAGGCAGGTACACGTCGAAGAGGAGGTCGCTGTTGCGGCGGTAGAAGTATTCTGCCGCGATGTTCCAGCGGTTGAAGAGACGTGTCTCCAGTGCTACGCCGAAGGTCTTTCCTACCTCCCAGCGCAGGTCTGTCGCCGCCCACTGCTTGAGTATCGTCGTGGGCTGTCCTGCCATGGTCCATGCCGAAAGATAGAGGTTGTAGCCGTCGTAATATCCCAGTGCGGCATCGTTGCCCGTCGTGCCGTAGCTGGCGCGCAGCTTCAGCCTGTCCACCCAGCGTACGTCCTTCATGAAGTCTTCGTTGGAGACAACCCAGCTTGCACCCACACTGCCGAAACCTCCCCAGCGGTTGTCGCTTGTGAAGCGCGAGCTGCCGTCGTAGCGGTAGGATGCCATGAGGTGGTAGCGTCCGGCGTAGTTGTAGCGTGCACGTGCGAAATAGCTCTCCGTGCGGTACTTCATGTCGTACGCATTCTTTTGCAGCGTCGTCGTGAAGTTGTCCACATTCTTCACTCCCTCTTCTATCATGTTTGAGACCATTTGCAGGTCATAGGAGTACTTGTTTTGGAAGCTCTCGTGTCCCACCATCGCCTCTACGCCGTGCAGCCCGAAGTTGTGCTTCCAGTCCAGTTGTTGCTGGAAGTCGCTTGTGGTTTGCGAGTAATAACGCTTCGTATAACTGCCATTGTAGGCTGTACCGTCGCCTATTGTGGGATTTAAGTAGGCGTAGTTGTTATGGTGTTGTTGCTGATGCTTCCTCTGGCAGTGAAGGAGAAGTCCTTGAGGAATTTGAACTTCACGTACATCTGTCCGTTGAGCATCTTGCTCCTTGTGCCGAAATCGTTCATCTCGCTTTCGGCGACAACATTTTTACCCGTATCTTTTACTCTTGTGTCAACGAGATTGCCCTTGGCATCGGTATATGAACCAGTATCATACACCGTCTGTCCGTCCTCCAGCATATATGACCCGTCGGCATTGTGTCGGTGTACGGGGTATATGGGTGACATTATCTGGCACTTATAGAAGGCATTGGAAGTGACGTAGTCGCCACTGGTGCCGGACACGTTGTAACTTGTCTTTTGGTGCGACTTGACGGCAAAGAATGTCAGTCCGCCTTCAAACCACTTCACGGGGCGTATGTTTGCCCTCACGTTGCCGGTGAGACGGTTGAAGCCGTTGTTGATGAGGTAGCCGTTTTGTCCGAGATGTCCGAGGGAGACGTAGTAGTCGTACTTGTCGCGCGCCTGGCCGATGCCGAAGTTGTACTCCTGCCGGAAGCCTTTTTGCGACAACTGGTCCCACCAGTCGAGGTCGTCGGCGTAGCCGGGGAGTATCTGTGCGTCGCTGACCATCTTGCCGTCCTCGGTAAAGAGTTGGTCGTTGGCCTTGTTGAAGATGTTGAGTTTAAGGCCTTCGCTGATGAGATTCTTCGTGGCGTACTGTCCTGCCGTAGCGGCATCCTCATTTGTCGAGCCGTACATACGACTGTTGCGGAGCACCTTCCAGCTTACCTCCATGAAGTCCCTCGCGCCAAGTGTCTCGTACTTTGGCGTGGCCTGCGAGTAGCTGCCGAAGCGCATCTTGAAGTTGATTACGGGGCGTTCGGTCTTTCCCTTTTTCGTTTCGATGAGTACAACGCCGTTGGCAGCCCTGTTGCCGTAGAGGGCGCAGGCAGCGGCATCCTTGAACACGGTGATGTTCTCTACGTCGTTGCTGTTGATGTCGGCGAAGTCGCCTTCGTAGGGTACACCGTTGAGGATGTAGAGCGGGGCGGTGGTGCCGTTGACTGTGCCGATACCTCTTATGACGATGTCAGGGCTGTCGCCGGGTTGGCTCTTGGACGAGTTTACGTAGACACCGGCCATGGTGCCTTCGAGTGCCTGGAGCACGTTGGTCACGGGGCGGTCTTCGATGTCTTTCGCCTTAATGGCGGTGGCGGAGCCTGTCAGGGCTTCCTTACGTACCGTGCCGTAGGGCACTTGTACGAGTACCTCGTCCAGTGACAGTTGTATGGTGTCTCCGGGCGTGGTTTTCTTTGCCGCCGCAGCGCCCTGCGACAGCAATGCCATCGCAGTGAGTAGCATCAAGGTCTGCTGCTGATGGTGCTTGGTGGTTTTACGCATATTCTAATATCAAAAAAAAATAATCGTCGGTTTGAACGTGTCTGTGTTGTCTCTCTTACCAATTGATTGGTTCCATATTTTGCTCCTCCAGCCATTTGTTGCACTGTGAGAAGTGGTGGTTGCCAAACCATCCGCCGCGGTTGGCTGAGAGTGGCGAGGGGTGTACGGATTCCAGTATCAGGTGTTTGTGTTGGTCTATGAGTTTTTTCTTGGCGCGTGCCGGTCCTCCCCATAGGAGGAAGGCGACGTGGGGCTGTGTGTCGGAGATGGTCTTGATGACGCTGTCGGTGAACTCTTCCCATCCGTGCCGTTGGTGTGAGGCTGCCTGGTGCTCCCGGACGGTGAGTGTGGCGTTGAGCAGGAAGACGCCTTGCTCTGCCCATCGTCTCAGCGAACCGGAGTACATCTGTTTGCCGTCTGGTGAGGTGAGTATGGGCGGCACGGTGCCCACGTCGGCTTTCACCTCTTTGAAGATATTGACGAGTGAGGGCGGCAGTGCCACGCCTTCCTTGACGGAGAAGCAGAGTCCTTCCGCCTGCCCCGGGCCGTGGTACGGGTCTTGTCCGAGCATGACGACCTTCACCTTGTCTATCGGACAGAGGTTGAAGGCGTTGAATATCTCTGGACCGGGCGGGTAGCACGTATGCTCCCGGTATTCCTGGTGGACAAAGTCGGTGAGGGTCGCCCAGTATGGTTTGCTGAACTCGCCCTGCAGCGCTTTCCCCCACCCTTCTTCAATCTTTACATGCATTTGCTGTGGTGACTTGAATTGGTTTTTGCCTGCGAGGATTTTGGGGACTTTAATGACCGTTAATTGACCATTAATTTTATCCATTAATGATTTTTACCATCCGGCTGAAATATGCAGGATTCTAAATAGGAACCTAATAAATAGGCTGAATAACCAAGTCTACATAATATTAATGGATAAAATTAATGACCAATTAACGACAATTAAAGTCCTAAAAAAACATTGCAGTCCTAAAAAAGACATTGCAGTCCCCGAGGCTTAGTATCCCTCGGGGTTATTCTTCTGGAAGTTCCACGAGTCGCGGCACATTTCCTCGATGCCGTACTGCGCCTCCCATCCTAGTTCTGCCTTTGCCTTGGCGGGGTTGCAGTAGCAGGTGGCGATGTCGCCCGGACGGCGTGGCTTGATGCTGTACGGCACGTTGACGCCGTTGGCCTTGATGAAGGCGTTCACTACGTCGAGGACGGAGTAGCCGTGACCGGTGCCGAGATTGTAGATGGCGAGTCCGCACTTGCGGTCGATGGCCTTGAGGGCTGCTACGTGACCGCTGGCGAGGTCGCAGACGTGGATGTAGTCGCGCACGCCGGTGCCGTCGGGGGTGTCGTAGTCGTTGCCGAAGACACCCAGCTCCTTACGCTTGCCGATAGCAGTCTGGGTGATGTATGGCATGAGGTTGTTGGGGATGCCGTTGGGGTTCTCGCCGATGGTGCCGCTTGGGTGTGCACCGATAGGGTTGAAGTAGCGGAGGAGTACGACGTTCCACTCGGGGTCTGCCTTCTGCACGTCTATCATGACCTGTTCGAGCATCGACTTCGTCTGACCGTAAGGGTTGGTGCAGTGGCCCTTGGGGCACTCCTCGGTGATGGGTATCTGCGCCGGGTCGCCGTATACTGTGGCGGAGCTGGAGAAGATGATGTTCTTGCAGCCGTGGTTGCGCATCACGTCCATGAGGATGAACGTGCCCGTCATGTTGTTGTGGTAGTACTCGAGTGGTTTTGCCACGCTCTCGCCCACTGCCTTGAGACCGGCGAAGTGGATGACGGCGTCAATCTTGTTTTCGTCGAAAATCTTGTTGAGGGCTGCCTCGTCGCGAACGTCAGCTTCGTAGAAAGGCACTTCCTTACCGATAATCTTTCCCACGCGGCGCAGGGCCTCGGGGTTTGAGTTGACGAGATTGTCTACTACGACAACGCTGTGTCCAGCCTTGTCCAATTCGATGATTGTGTGGCTGGCTATGAAGCCTGCCCCACCGGTAAGCAGTATGTTCATACTTATAATAGGTAGAAAGAATTGATTTGTTTATTGTCTATACGCAATGCAAAGGTAAGCAATTTATTCTTTCTACAAGCATTTTGCAAACGAAAAAACCGTTCTCCGTCACTTTTTAGGACGAAAAACGGTTATTTTTGAACGGTTTGTAAAGTCTTTGCAACTTTTCCCCCCGTTAACTCTTAGGCTTCCTTGGAAACGATGACGCGCTTCTCAGCGATGCGTGCCTTCTTGCCCGTAAGACCGCGGAGGTAGTACAGCTTAGCGCGACGTACCTTACCGTGCTTGTTGACTTCGATAGAGTCGATAGCAGGCGACTCGATAGGGAAGATACGCTCTACGCCTACGGTGCCGGACATCTTGCGAACGGTGAAACGCTTCTTGTTGCCGTGGCCGGAAATCTTGATTACTACGCCACGATAGAGCTGGATACGCTCCTTTGAACCCTCGATAATTTTGTAAGCGACAGTGATGGTGTCACCAGACTTGAACTCTGGGAACTGCTTGCCGGTTGCAAATGCTTCTTCAGCAACTTTGATCAAATCCATTTTGTGTTGAATAATTTAAATTGTTGTATCGTTCAAATGCAACATGGCCAGACTTTCTGCCAGAGGTTACATCGAAAGCGGGTGCAAAGGTACTGCTTTTTTCCGAACCCTCCAAATATTTCGCAATAATTCTTTGATTTTCTAACAATTAGTAATATTCAAAAAAAATAACTTGAGCAGGTTTTGTACCTGTACGGGCTGAAAGCCCAACCACTCC